>JANOXW010000461.1:0-1639 GCA_031418635.1 Acidobacteriota bacterium | reverse complement strand
TTCACTGCGCCAAAAGTTATCGTTCCGCAACCGTTTGTTTTTTCCTCAAGTGTAATTTCCGGCAATGTGCGAAGGTTGAGAGATTTAATGCTTTGATTTAATAAACCGGAGATAATAATAACTCTTTCGTTCGTTATTCCGTAGAAAGTTTTTTTTCTTGACCAAATATCAACAAAAAATCTTCCGAAAATCATATACAAACCAACCAGCACAAAAGGTATTCCCCAAAGTCTGAAGAAAAAAGGAGTGTTCCCCATCCAAACACTTGTTTCCCAAAAAATTGCAAATCCTCCCCACATCAAACTGAACGGTATCATCATTGCATCGGAAGACCGAAAGAAAAATCCTTGGCGTGGTCTTCCAAACCAAAGTAATTGCTCGTTTGGCGAAAGTTGAGATTCGATAATTCTTTTTTCTTCATTCCACATGATTATTTTACGAACTGATTAAATTTCGCATCATCAATCGGCACATTATTTTTCACTTCTAAGACTTTGCGTGTCCAACTAATATTCGGCACGGCAAATTTTATCACGGTCGGCAATTTTACGCCGCCGAAATCTTTGTAATCTGTGTAATCAACCTGATATTGAAAGAAACCCAAAATTGTCGGAGTACCGCTAATTCGACGGACGAGCAAACCTGTCTGTGTATCGAAATATAATCTTTCGCGTTGATTTTCCGCCGTTGTTGCCGAAACCATATAAACTTCGCGTCCGTCAAGTTTATCAACGAATCGGAATTCCATTTTCGGATAAATTACTTTCAAATTGGGATTCGCAAAAATTTGGGATTCGCGCTTTATTTGCTCTATTTCGTCCGTCTTTAATTCAATAACATCTTTATTCCCGCGTTTCCAAGCCGTTTTGCCGTCGAAACCTTCCGTAACCACATATTCGCCATATTTGGTCGCCACCGTCATTTTATCAGATTTTTGCAAAACTTCTTCCGCTTCAAAAGTCTTGCCGTCCGGCTCGATTCGCTGCGCTTTGATCTGGCGCGAAGTTACTTTTGCAAGATTCGCTTTGCCGCCCAGAGCCGTTTAATATTTAGCCAAAAAATCTTCAACCCTCGGTTTTTTTTCGGGCTGTTTCGGGCGTTCTTCCGTAATAACCGGATTGAGATTTATTGCCGATTGCGGATGCGAATGCCCTTGATGACAGGTGTTACAGGAAATTTCAGGGCGATTGTCGAAATGATTTTTGTTTAGTTCAAAAGTCATTTTAATCATTTCACGCGCCGTTTCCTTTTCTTCCTTGCCGTCTTTTTCAAAATCAGCATCGTTTGAAACGTGGCAAAAATTACAGTTCACACCCAAAGATGCCGAAAAAAGATTCATCACCTTGCCAAGCTGATCGGCGGGCATATCGTTCAAAACTTTGATGTTCTTAAACTTCTGTCCAGCAGTTTCGGTTTTAGTCTGCATTTCGCCTTTCGGCACAAAAAAGGCGAGCGCGAAAAGCGCAAATGTGAAAATAGCGGCGATTTTGATTTTTGTTTTCATATAATATTTGGCGTAAATTTATCGGTGAGCAAATTTAGCTTTTTGAGGCATTGCGTCCCAAGTTTTACCTAAAAGTGTTCTGCCGGTTTTATGTTTTCTAACTCCGCCCCATTGCTTGAAGAAAAACGGAACATT
>JANOXW010000460.1:0-3119 GCA_031418635.1 Acidobacteriota bacterium | reverse complement strand
CGTCCTAAATAATAATAGCCCGTGTGGTTATTTCCTAAAATAAGTTGATGGTCTTCAGAGGCAGATGCGGTGTCTGAATTGACGAGGCATTTTTACATCTTGTGAAATTTGAAGAAGTGATGAAACAGCAATTGGAAAAATATCTGTTTAGAGATGACGCGCATACTTACGCCGTGCTTGACGGCGCGTCGGTGCCGGATTTGCCTGTCAAACTTTATGAAATGAATCCGCTAAATGTCTGTTTGTATCGCGGCGAACTAGAACCCGACCTCGTTTATACTGCGCCGTATCTCGTGCATCTGTTTCCTAATACATCATTTACGGATTGGCTTTTGTCGGAATGTTGGGGGAAACATTGGGGAATTTTCGCGCAAAGTCGGGTGTCTTTAACCGGAATGCGAAAACATTTTCGCACGCTTTTGACGGTGGACGATGAAAACGGCAAGCCGATGCTCTTTCGTTATTATGATCCGCGGGTTTTGCTACCGTTTTTGATGACTTGCAACAGCGACGAACTTGAAATTATATTTGGCGAGGTCAGATATTATTTTACCGAATCGCCCAATACAAACGAATTATCGCGGATTCATTTTGCCGACAACAAGTTGAACGAGGCAAAGCTAGGTTTTGAGTAGTTAAAAAGATGAGATTAACAGTTCGCATAGAACAAATGGCGGTTATCGAGGCAGTCGCGCAAGAAAACTTCGTGCGTCGCATCGTCGCACATCTGCTTGCAGAATATGCGAAAGCGGTGGTAACACTTTCCGACGATGAAAAAATGGCAGTTGATGAACTGCCCGAAGAAACGCTTAACGATTTGGTGCGCGTCGGCATTGAACGCGCCCGCGGTCATAGTTTGACTTTTGAATCAGCCATCACAGCTTTTACGGCGGTAATGTTCGAGGTTTCTCCGAATTTTGACGAACATCGTTTGTGTCAAGTTCTGTTAAATGATGAGGATGTCGAACCGAATGAACGGCTTGACGAATTGCTCAACGTCTTGACCGAAAAAAATTGGGAATCAATTAGAGAAGATTACGACCCGAAGGCGTGGAAACCAGAGGAAAAAGCCGAAGAAATGCCGGAAACTGAAAAGATTAAACCGACAAACCTCGATTTACAAGAAACGGTAATGAATCCTTCGTAAAGTAAAAAAAAGATGCCAAATCCGTTAGCCGATAAAATCAAGAATACACAGAATTCTTTTCCGCCCCAAAAAACCGGTTCAGTTGCTGCCTGTCCGTTTAAAAAGACTGTTGCCGAAACTCCGCCGCTGGTTGAGGTGGAAACTGCTTTTCAGATGACCCAGCAAATTTTGCAATCAATGGGCGCAAGCAAACCGGCGGAAAAACAAAAAGAGAAGAAAGATTGGATTGAAATAATATTGGTTGATATGGAAGGAAAGCCCGTTCCCAATGTGCGTTATCGCATTACTCCGCCTGGCGGCGCACCGGTCGAAGGCAGGCTTAATCAATATGGACAGGCGGGCTTATACCAAATTGAACCCGGAAGCTGCAAAGTTACTTTTCCCGATTTGGATCAGGAGGCTTGGGATTGATGCTTTTGGGAAAAATGATATTAAGCACAGCGCAAAATTCGTGAGAGTGAAATATGCCTAATCATATTGTTATTCAAGGAGATTGTTTCCTCAGTATTGCAGATAAATACGGCTTTTTTTGGAAGACTTTGTGGAATCATCCAAACAATGCCGCACTGAAAAAAAAACACGAAGACCCGGCAATTCTTTTTCCGGGAGATGTCGTGTTTGTGCCTGAAAAACGTCTTAAAGAAGTGTCTGAACCGACTAATCAGGTGCATAAATTCACGATGAAAAATGTTCCTGCCAAATTTTATGTCCGACTTCTTGATGACGAGGAAAACCCCAGAGCCAATCTAACCTATGTTTTGGAAATTGACGGGCAGAAATTTAATGGTAAGACCGATGGAAACGGAGTTATCAGCATATCAATTCCTCCCGGAGCCAAAAAAGGAAAACTTGTATTATCTGATGCACAGGAAGAGTATGACTTATATCTTGGATATTTAGACCCGATTGAAGAACTAACGGGTGTGCAGGCACGATTACACGGACTCGGCTATTATTTTGGACCTATTGATGGAAGGATGGAAACAGAAACGGAGCAAGCTGTTAAAGACTTTCAAGAAGCCCAAGGGTTAAGTATTATCGGAACGATAGATGAAAAATTTAGAAACAAATTAAAGAGCATCTTTGGAAGTTAAGCCGCAAAGATTCTTGAATCTCTGAAAGGGAAGTTGTAGATATGGACGGAGAAGAGTTAAAAAAACCAAGGGCAAATATATTGGTAGGAAGCCATCGTGTAACCAAAGCTCCGATTCAAGAAAAGAAACTAAATACTTTTCAACAACCACCTTTGGCGGTATTTTTGGAACTGAGTTTTAAAGATCCTGAGGGGAAAACCAAACTTCTCCCAATAGATTTAGAAGTCGAGATAGTTTTTGGAAACAATCAAAAAAAAGTAGCGGAAAAGATAAAAAAAAAGCCCGGTCTTTTGCGCTTCCCATTGACTAGAAAAAATGCCGAGGAATATAAGTTTTTCCGCCTTCATTTTGAAACCAAAGACCTCATTCTTTGTGAAAAAAGTGGAGATGACAAAAATCCGGTAGTTCTTGACACCGCTTCCGAAGCTGATAAAAGAGCCAAAGACGGATTCAAATTTTTTAGTCTGCCGGCGAAATGGTCATTGCTGAGTTCTGATTGGAAAGTGTCGGCAGACGAACATATTTACGACAATGCGGAAAAGGAAAAGAAATTTCTCTTAACTGAAAATGATGAGCCTCGAAACATCGGAACTATTGAAAATCCGGTAAAACTCGAGCTAGAACCGCATTGGCAATATGTAAAATATGAGTTCTTTGACCGCTATTACGGTCACTCAAACCATAAAGACAAGCCAATCAGCATTCCGCCGATTACCGTCGAGGGAATGGTTAAGAATGCCCCTGAAACTCCGATTACGCGCAGTAATTGGACAATTCTTCCCAATCGAGACGAAAAAGAAATAATTCAATGTCTGCCGTGGATATTGCAAGCCAAAGAAGACGGCACGGCGGAAACCAAACCTGATAAAGATTCATTG
>JANOXW010000459.1:0-4437 GCA_031418635.1 Acidobacteriota bacterium | reverse complement strand
AGATTTTCATCGTTAATCGGCGACGGACATTCTTCGATAACTTTTTGATGCCGCCGCTGTATCGAACATTCGCGCTCTCCGAGATGAACATAATTCCCATGTGTATCGGAAAAAATCTGAATCTCGATATGACGCGGACGAACAATCGCTTTTTCGACATAAACCGCATCATCGCCAAAACTCGCCAACGCTTCGGACTGCGCGGCTTCTAAGGCGTTTTTCAAATCTTGTTCGTTTTCGACCAGCCGCATTCCTTTGCCACCGCCGCCTGCCGAAGCCTTGAGCATTACGGGAAACCCGAATTCTCTAGCAATTTGCAACGCTTCATCCGCAGATTTCAAAGGTTCGGTTGTGCCGGGAACAATCGGAACGCCAGCTTCAATCGCAATTTTCCGCGCCGACATTTTTCCGCCCATCGCGTCCATCGCTTCAGGCGAAGGTCCGATAAAAGTAATTCCCTGCTTGATAACTTCGCGGACAAATTCGGCGTTTTCCGACAAAAATCCATAGCCTGGATGAATCGCTTCTGCGCCCGATTTCTTGGCAACTTCAATAATCTTTTCCCACCGCAAATAGCTTTCATTTGACGGCGGCGCACCGATAAAATATGCCTCATCTGCCATTCTGACGTGGAGCGCATCTTTGTCAACCGCCGAATAAACCGCGACGGTTTTGATATTCATATCGCGGCAAGCCCGAATCACCCGACAAGCAATTTCTCCACGATTGGCGATTAAGATTTTCTTGAACATTGTAATTTAATTTTCCCCGAAAAATTCCACATCGCTGACGACTTCCAAATTCGGCAAAAACTTTTGAAAATCATCAATATCTTTCGTTATCACATAACATTTCGCCAAAGTTGCGGTGCGGGCGATCAGCGCGTCATTTTGCGGTTGTTGGGCGTGTCTGATTTTCGGAGTCAAGCCGTGCGAAGCCGATTTTTCACCAAATCGCAAACGGCGAATCAACTTCGCCGTTTCCCACCAATCATTTTTGTCGGGAGTCAACAGAGTTCCATTTTTATCGTTTAATTTCCGCAAATATTGATAACGGTCTAAGTCGTCGGCTGAAACGGTTGTTGCCGTTAATTCATATAAAACGACGCTGGAAAAGTGCATTTTAACCGAAAGTGTAGAACTACCACCGCGAAGAATTTTTGGGTATGAAGTAAAGATGTTTTGGTCGAAAACAAAATACTTAAACTTTGGCATTTTATTGTCTAATGATGGCATCCATTACTGCTTCAAATGCTTTTATCATCTCCTTATCCACTTTAGTCAAACGCTTTTTCGGCTTCAAAGTGTCAATTATCGGGATTTTCTTTTTTCGCCCGATTTATTTCCGTTACTATTGTTTGAATTATTTTTCGATTCTTCGATTTCTTTCATTGCTCTCACCTCATCAAAATTATAACACGCGCATTTTCAATCCAAAATCGAATTTCCGTGATTTTTTGGGTCGAAACGAATTCCGACTTTTGCGCCGGGCGCGTATTTCAAAGGGTTTTGTTTTTGCTGTTCGGTCAAAATTTCAGAAGATTCAAAATCAACGCCTTGAATGCTGTAAATATAAAAAGCGATTTCTTCGCCCGTTTCAGACCGTTCGCTGTCAATGATTGTGCCGTCGCAGATTCTTCCCTTCGAGAGCAGGAATTCACGACGTTTGACATCTAAATCTTCTACTTGTTTTCGGCGGAAAATATCCAAAAATCCCATTTGTTTAATCTATTACTAACGGCGGTTTATTGTATTTAGCGCGTAAATCGTTGACTGCCGATAAAACCAGCGGACGATTTATCAGTCTTGCTTCAAGTGGACGTTTGCCCGGAATATCCATCATTATCAAGCCTAAAAGAATCGTCGGAACACCCGGACCGGGCGTGAAAATCATAATTATTCCCGCAATAATCAAAAGAAAACCGATTACATTTTTTATGATAAACGTCGCCCACCGAACTGAGTAATGTTTGTCCGCACTTAATGTTTTTATATATGTGGAACTAAAATAATCTGCCGGAATTTTTACCATTCCGATAACGATAATTCCATAACTAATAATTATCGTGATAATGCTAAATAATAATCCCCAAGCGATTCTGCCCCATGTTAACGATTCCCAAAATCGCGTGAGCCATTCCCAAATTTCTCCAAACCATTCCATAAATCAACCTGTGGCATCCATTTTGCGAATCTCTTTCCAAATATAAAACATCCGATGGATAAACGTCCAAAGTGAACCGATTGCCAACACCCAAAGCACTTGCGGCATCCGATTGGCAAAAAACGAAGTCGAATTGGGAAACGTCGAAAGCGCACCGATTATCAATAAAACAACTCGTTCCGGGCGTTGCAGAAATCCGACATTTGCTTTCACGCCAAAACCTTCGCTTCGTGCCGTGGAATAACTGACCATCACCGAAAATATCATCCCGATTCCCGCCAATGTTACGTTCAAAAGCGAATGTAGCGGCGTATTGCCCGCGTAAAAAATCATTATGCCAAGAAAGGCAACCATATCGGAAATGCGATCTAGCGACGAATCGAGAAAGCCGCCAAACCGCGTTACTCTGCCCGACAGACGCGCCACATTTCCGTCCAACATATCGAAAAGATTGGCAACGATTAAGACAATTCCCGCCCAAAAAAATTCACCAAAACCGAAAAGCACACAACATCCGACATTTATCGTAACGCCGATAATGGTTAAAATGTTCGGACTGACACCGCCAAATGCCAGCCAGCGCACCATCGCATTGATGATTCGCATTGCGCCGCGCCCGATGCTTGCTCCAAACATATAAGTTCAGAGTTCAAAGTTCGGAGTTCAGAGTTTGGAGTTTTGGCTTTTAACTCTGAACTCCGAACTCCGAACTCCGAACTACTTCTGTTGTTCGTGAATTGTCTTCAAACTTTTAATCTCGAAATTGCGCCAGCCGTTTGGCGTTTTTACCTTAACTTCATCGCCTTCTTCCTTGCCCAATAAGGCTTGTCCAATCGGCGTAACGGTTGAAATCAACCCGTTATCGGGGTCGCTTTCCTCCGATGTAACTAATCTGTATGTAATGTCTTCGTCGCGCTCGATGTCGTATAAAACTACGGTTGAACCGTATGCGATGCGGTCGTGCGGGATTTTTGATAAATCAATTGATTCGACTTCGCTCAAACGCTGACTTAATTGGACGACTCGCGCCATTACCATTTTTTGACGATCTACGGCGGCTTTGTATTCGGCATTCTCCTTCAAATCACCGAATTCCCGCGCTAATTGTATCTCTTTCGGTAACTTAAAGCGCAGTTCATTTTCAAGTTCTTTCAATTCCGCTTGTATTTTTTTTCTGATTGCTTCCATATAAAATTTAGTTCGTTGAGTCTTTTGTGTTTATTGAGTTTATTGAGTTTAAGTCTTCCTCAACGAACTAAATAAACTCAATAAACACAACGAACTCATTAAAGTTTTGATTCCTTCGGTGCGGCAAATGAAATGCCGATGTCGCGGGCGGTGCGGACGAGTTGTCCGTCTGCTGAAACGGTTTTGATGTTGGCAATCGCGTCCGACAGCGGCACATTGACAACTAATCCTGCTTGCAGAGCAACCATTTTGCCCATTTGTCCGTTTGCTAATGCGCGAACCGCACACGCGCCGAAATTTGTTCCTAACATTCTATCAAAAGCGTTTGGACTGCCGCCGCGTTGAAGATGTCCCAAAACCACGCAACGCGCTTCTTTGCTGGTTAATTCCTCAACTTTGTGACGCAAATAGTCGCCGATTCCGCCAAGTCTTGGCGGTGCTAAACTATTTCCCGAATCTTGATAAATCTCCGATTTTCCAACCTCTTTTGCGCCTTCGGCAACGACGATATTGGTAAAACGCGAACCGCTTTTTTCGCGTGAAAATATCTTTTCCAACATTGATTCAAACGAAAAAGGAATTTCGGGAATTAAAATAATATCTGCGCTTCCGGCAAGTCCGGCGTGCAACGCAATCCAACCCGTATTTCTGCCCATCACTTCTAAAATCATCACGCGGTCGTGCGATGCGGCGGTTGTATGCAGACGGTCAAGGGCTTCGGTGGCAATATCAATCGCCGTCATAAATCCGA
Source organism: Acidobacteriota bacterium (assembly GCA_031418635.1). Classification (GTDB taxonomy): domain Bacteria; phylum Acidobacteriota; class Blastocatellia; order Pyrinomonadales; family Pyrinomonadaceae. The sequence continues at coordinate 335 of JANOXW010000459.1, read as the reverse complement.
AAGTCAATTCGGTCGCGGCTAAATCGTTGTCAATCGTTTTCGGAACGCCGATTATCGGAAATCCGCGTTTGGAGAATTGTTCAGCAATCGCCAAAGTTCCGTCGCCACCAATCACGACGAGAGCTTCGATTTCAAGTTTGCGAAGATTTTCAATCGCCAAACTGATTGTTTCTTCAGGAAAAACCGCTTTACCGTTTTCAAAATAGCAGAAACTTCCCGTGTTGCGTGTGCCGAGCATCGTTCCGCCACGCGGCAAAATTCCGCTGACGCTTTTTGGCGTTAGTTTCATCGTTTGCATTTCGCCGATAAGACCTTCAAAACTATCTTCGATGCCG
>JANOXW010000458.1:0-2196 GCA_031418635.1 Acidobacteriota bacterium | reverse complement strand
GGGAGCGAGCACTTGGATGAAGGCTTGCGGAGCGACGATAAACGTAAGCGGCGGCGAAAATCTCGACCCGGACACCGCCTACGTTTTCGCATCGAACCATCGCTCATATCTCGACACCGCAACGCTCTTCTTCTTTGCCGGTAGAAAGATGGGCCTCGTGGCAAAAAGAGAATTGTTGAAAGCCCCGGTCTTTGGCCAGGGCATGAGTTTTGTAAATATCATCGCGATCGACCGATCTAATCCCGAACGAGCGATGGCGTCAATGAACAAAGCTCGTGCACTCATGGAGAAGGGGTTTTCGTTCGGACTTTTTGTCGAAGGAACAAGAGCGATGCCGGGCGAGCTTTTGCCGTTTAAGAAAGGTGCATTTCATCTTGCCCTGCAAACCGGCGCGGCGATTGTGCCGGTTGTTTTCAAAAATACCGATTACATAATGGGCAAGAAAACCGGCGTAGTTAATCCCGGCACAATGGAAATAGTTTTGCTGCCTCCGGTTGAAACAAAAAATTTAGCCGAAAAAGACTTGCCTGATTTGCTGAACAAAGTGCGAGGCGCAATCGCTTTTGAAATGGAAAACGAAAAACGAAAAACGAAAAATGTTAGGAATCTTTCTTAAATTTCCACTTTCCGTTTTCCACTAAATTAAGGTTTCTTCGGAGTCGGAGTTGGTGTCGGCGTTTCTTCCGTGTCGTCCAAAATTCTCACTTCGGATTTGCCTTGCGTATAATCCTTGTAATGTACTCGCATTTTGAGTTTTACTGCCTGTCCGCTATCAAAAACGAGTTCGTCGTCGGAACTTGCATACGAAGGAAACCAATATTTTCCGCCGACATTTTCGCGCCACGTTTCAACTACCGGATATTTAGTGTTTTTACCTTCGGGAACTGCTTTTCCTTTTGATTTAACGATTTGCAAATCGCGGTCGTCAACCCAAATTCTGCCTAGAAACAGCAATTCTTTAGTCTTTTTCGGGTCAGGCAAAACTTTCGGTGCGACATCGAAAACATACAAATCGAGTTCGTCAATGCGCTCTTTTCCGACTAAGGTAAAATTATAAAGCGCGGCTTTTGCAGGTTCGAGAGCAAATGGGTTAATACTGCCTAAATTATCAACATCTTCGGGCGTAATAACAATTTCGGTAATGGTCGACACCGGAAAATAGAGGATTTTTTCTGCCCTTACGCCTTGTTCGTTTAGAGCCATAAACGAATCGCGGTGATAAACACCGGTAACTTGTCCGCCCATTCCGATTGTCTGAATAGTTGCGTTGCGCTTAAAAACATATTCCGTCAGCGCACTCCGAAACTCGGCTTCTTTAGCCGTAAAAGTTTTAACTATACGGTCAATTTCTGCTTGGCTAAGTGATGTTTTGACAATGTTTGTTTGCTGTGCCGATGCGCCAATCGCCATAAAACATAAAACTATCAGTCCAAATAAAAATATAATTGTTCTCTTCATTTTTTATTAACCCTATTGCTTAAAAAACTATCAAAATAGATGCGCGAATTAGCAAAAAGTTTGCAAAAGTCTTTATTTTTTCTAAAACAAGATGAAGCCGTAAAGATTTTTCATCTGTTGCCTTAGATTAGTTTATAGGTTAAACTTTCAGAGTTTTGGGGACAAATTTTCGGAGGAAAAGGCTATGAAATTTTTGAAACTCGGCTTCATTTTATCAACATTGACGTTATTTATTTTCGCTTGTGCGGAAAACAAAACTTCGTCGCCAGCTAATACGATTATCGTTACCAATATAAATTCGTCAACTACTACGAATACGTCATCAGCCAATACGAATATCGTTAATATGACTACTCAACCGGACGAAATTGCCTCGACAAAAAAGATTTACACGGAAAAATGCGTTCGTTGCCACAAAGAAGATGGCACGGGCGGCATAACCGACATTGAAGGCACAAAAATAAAATCTCCGAATTTTACAACCGACAAAATGAAAAATCAAGCTGACGACGAATTTATCGAAACCATCGAAAAAGGCGCAAAGGAAGACGGAATGCCAGCTTTCAAAGGAAAATTGAGCGATGAAGAGATTAAGAATTTAGTAAAATTTATTCGGAGTGAATTTCAAAAATAATAGGAGTTACGCAGTTGGAATAGAAGCATAAAGCGGATTCGACAAATATCCTCGCACCGCCTCCCGAATAATCCCGGTTTTCGCTTCCACCCAACTCATTTTTT
>JANOXW010000457.1:0-6103 GCA_031418635.1 Acidobacteriota bacterium | reverse complement strand
GATGCAAGTTGGTTGGTTTTTACATTTTGGATGCTGTTAAGTTGTTTGGGCGTTTATTACTGGATGCGTTGGTGGTTTCCGGCGAAAGAAGCAGCGTTTGCCGCCTGTTTTTACGCGATTATTCCATATCATTTAAACCAGCTTTACAGTGCATTTAACTATTCGGAATTTGCCGCATCAGCCATTTTGCCATTTTGTTTCGCTTTTCTCACGAGAGTTTTTCAGCGTGGAAAAACTTCCGATATTTTGGGTCTGGCGACCTGTTACGGACTTTTAATAATTACTCATTTACCTTTAGGTGTGATTGGTTCAATCAGCCTTTTTGTCTATGCACTGACACTTTTACAAAAAGAAAATTTTCTTAAATCGGTTGTTAAATCAGCAATCGGCGCAATGTTTGGATTAGCTGCGAGTGCTTTTTATTGGGTTGGAATGGTGTCTGAAATGAGTTGGTTGAATCACGCTTCCGACCAATACAGCAGCGGACGTTACGGTTATGACCAAAGTTTTTTTCCACTTTATTTTCACGTCCCCGCGACAGAATCTAAATTAGCCGTTATTCTCGCCGACTCGGTGATTGTTTTGAGTTTGTCGTTTGTCTTGACAGCAATTATTTATTTTATCTATCGCAAAAACAATCGGGAAACTTCGGAAAAGCAAAAAAATATTTATCAAACCGTGTTGCCGCTTGGTTTGTTTGCCTTTTTTATGACGACACCTCTGAGTCGTCCGCTGTGGCAATTTCTCACGCCTCTCCAAAAAGTTCAACTTCCGATGCGTTGGATAGCGATAGTTGCGATGTGTGGCTCAGTAGTAGCGGCGGCTTCGGTTCATTATTTGCTCAAAGGAAAGTTTCTCAAAAAACGCGGTTGGTCTTACGGTTGTTTGATTTTTATCTCGACGGTGGCGATTTATAACTTTGTCTATTTCTTTTCTCCGACATCTTTTGCGCCGATTTCACGCGAGAAATTTGAAAATCAAATGCAAACAATATCGGAGGAACAGAGTTTTGTCTGTTGGTGGGCGATTTGGTCAAAACCTAATGCTTTGAAAATAACAGAGAAAGTTGTGGTTGATAATCGTCAAACACAGATTATTTCTTGGGATGATGAAAAAAGAGTGTTTGACGTATCAGCCGGAAAAACTACAACCGTGAGAGTTGCGACATTTTATTATCCGTTGTGGCAAGCAACGGTCAATGGCAAGTCGATTGAAGTTGGCAAGGACGAAAACGGCGCGATTCTGATACCGATTGGAAGCGAAGAATCAAGAGTAGAACTATATTTTCAAGAATCATCTGCCGTCAAACTTGCATCAATATTATCGCTTTTGACGTGGTTGTTGATTGTGGCAACATTTTTAGTGCTTTGGCAAAAAAACATTTTCAATTTCCGCAAAACAAAATCCTCAATGTTCTAATGCCGTTTTTTTTACGAAACATCTCAAAAATATTAAACGAGAGTTTGAATTTTATGAATACAACCGCTTTTGATTTAATACTACAAGTCGGGCAAAAAAGTGAAACTTTAACGACATCCGGCTTCAAACTCGGCTATCGCCCTGAACTTGATGGTTTTCGCGGAATCTCCATTATACTTGTCTTACTTCACCATTTATATTATCCGCTTATGCCGGGCGGATTTCTTGGTGTGGATATGTTTTTTGTGCTTAGCGGGTTTCTAATCACCTCATTGTTATTACAGGAATGGCATCAAACTAGCACAATAAATCTCAAAAATTTTTACATTCGCCGATTGTTTCGCCTAATGCCTGCTGTCTTTTTTCTGGTCTTGATGCTGACGATTTATGCTTTGTTTTTTCTTGACAAAGCCGGCGCGGATAAAACTTTTCAAGGCATTTGGCTAACAATGTCATATATGTCAAATTGGTTTTATGCGTTTAATGCCGCTTCCGCTAATAATCCGCTTGGAGTTACTTGGTCGCTTGCCGTAGAAGAGCAATTTTATCTGGCGTTTCCTTTGTTGCTATTTCTGGCACTAAGATTTAAGTTGGGATACCGCCAAATAATTTATATTCTGATAATTTCAATTATAGGGGTTGCGCTGCACCGTAAAATTCTTGCTGACCAAAACGCCTTCACAACGAGATTGTATTATGCGTCAGACACTCGTGCTGATGCGTTATTATTGGGTTGTTTGGTCGCCTTTCTGTCTTCGTGGAATTTGCATATTTTCAAAAGATTTGAAAAATTCTTTAAAATAAGCGCAGGTCTATCGCTCTGTTTTATGGTAATAATGCTCGCACTTTCGTCTTGGTCTGACGTATTTTTATATCAAGGCGGCGGTTACACTTTTGTTGCGCTTTCAGTTGCCGCGCTTTTGGTTTGGTTGGTTGCTTACCAACCGAAAGAATTGGTCAAAGCCTTGAGTTTTGCGCCACTCGTTTGGATTGGACAGGTTTCTTACGGACTTTATTTGTGGCATTGGACTGTTCGATATTTTTTATATGGCGACGAAACACAACTTCCATCAATCTCACAGATAATAATGGCAATAGTTCTTTCTTTTACATTTACGATTATTTCATTTTACGGTATTGAAAAACCGTTTCTTCGGCTGAAAAACAGATTCAGCCAATCACGCGCTATTGTTAAAGTCTAAAATTTATTTGTGGCAAGTTCCAAATTTTTATTGAAGTATCCAACCAAAAGCGTATAATATGTTTGTCGGTTGTTGCGTAAAACAGACGACGCATTAAAAACTTCGTAATCAAAATAGCCACAGCTAAAAGCAATAAGTAAATTTATCGCTTATTGGAAAATCACAAACTTCTTACTAAGTTAGCTGTCAATCTGAATCAAAACATCTTTAATTGCCGCAGAATGAATAGGACAAAGACGAAAATACAATTATTCCGTTCATATTTCTGCCTTATTTTCTAAATGAATTTCAGTATTCAACGAATAATTACAATTTCTCGCAATACTTTTCGGGAAGCAGTGCGCGACCGTGTTTTGTATAACCTCGTGTTGTTTGTCTTGTTGTTGACGGCAAGCGCGGTTTTCTTGGGTGAATTGACTGCCGGACAGGAAGCGCGAACAATCGTCAATCTCGGCTTGGGCGCGATGCTTCTGTTTGGAATGTTTATTGCAATTTTTGTCGGTGTCAGTCTGGTTTCCAAAGAAATCGAAAAACGTACGGTTTATGCGATTTTCTCGAAACCGATTGGGCGCGGCGAATTTATCATCGGCAAATATCTTGGTTTATGTCTGACACTTCTCGTCAATGTATTGGTGATGGGCATTGGCATTTCCTTGGCTTTGCTTTATGTCGGCGGTGGCAATTTGGCGTTTTCGGTTTGGGGTGCGATTCTTCTTATCTTTCTCGAACTAATGATTTTAACTGCCGTTGCCATCTTCTTTTCGTCATTTTCTACACCGGCACTATCCGCTTTGCTGACGTTTTTTATCTTTATTATCGGGCATTTCAGCGCGTCTTTAAAAGATTTTGCCGACAGACTCGGTTCGAGTTTTGCCAAAATCTTCTTTAATTTTCTCTATTTTGTTCTGCCGAATCTGTCGTTTTATGAATTCAGAACAAATGCGGCGCACGGTGGCGTTCCGCCGTTTTCGATTCTCGGCGGCGTAACTCTGTATGCGGTTTTCTACATCGGAATTTTACTTGCTCTTACGGTTTTAATTTTTAGTCGGCGGAATTTTAAATAAGTATGAAATCAAACTCGACTAAAACAATTATCGCTGTCGCTGTCATCCTTTTCGGCTTTATCGCAATTTTTTTTCTGAGTTCATTTATCGAAAAAAATCGTTCATCGTTACCCGAAGGTTTTGAGGACGAAGATTTGGCATTGCAAGGAGCGAAATTAAAGGGTTACGCGCTCGGTTTTGAAGGCTTAATCGCCGATTGGTATTGGATGCGAGCTTTGCAATATATCGGCGAAAAGGTTGTCAAAACCCCGCAAGAAAAGTTAAATCTTGAAAATCTTACGCCATTAAATCCGCGTCTGCTTTATCCGTTACTTGATAATGCAACGACTTTAGATCCGCAATTTATGGAGGTTTATGGCTTTGGAGCGATTGTTTTGCCGGCAATTGACAAAGAACAAGCGATAAAATTCACCGAAAAGGGAATTGCCGACAACCCAAATGAATGGCGGCTTTATCAACATTTGGGCTATATCTATTGGCGACTCGACAATTTTGAAAAAGCCACCGAAGTTTACGAAGCAGGCTCAAAAATCGCCGGTGCGCCGCCATTTATGACATTGATGGTGGCAAAACTAAAATCGGACGGCAACAGCCGCGAAACGGCGCGGGCGATTTATGAACAAATGGCGAATGAATCGAACGAAACGCAAATCAAAGAAAACGCTACACTTCGGCTCATAGAACTCGATTCGCTTGATGAGCTTGATGAGATTAGTTCGGCACTCCAAAAATTCAAAACGAAAAATAATCGCTGTGTAACAGGTTGGCGCGAGATTTTACCGCTCTTAACCGGCGTTAAATTGCCTAGCGGTAAAGATTTTCGACTTGATAAAGCAAATAACTTAGTCGATCCAAGCGACACGCCCTATATTTTGGATAAAGAAAAGTGCAATGTGATGTTGGACAAAGACAAAACAAAAGTTCCATTTAAATAAAATTCTTTTTACCGATTTATGATGCAAAACAGGTCTGAAGTTTAAAGTATGAACACAATTATCGAAATTGAAAATTTAACCAAAGATTACGAAGTCGGCTTTTGGAAAAAGAAAAAAGTTCGCGCATTGGATAATCTAAATTTACAAGTTGAAGGCGGACAAATCTTCGGTTTTCTCGGCGGCAACGGCGCGGGCAAAACAACGACGATAAAAATTTTGATGTCGTTGATTTTTCCAACAAACGGCAAGGCAAAAATTTTGGGAAGCGATATTGCCGATGTCAAAATACACACGCGCATCGGCTATTGTCCCGAAAATCCGTATTTTTACGATTATCTCAAGGCAAATGAGTTGATGATGTATTTCTCTGAACTTTTCGGGTTGGATAAAGCAAAAGGAAAGCAAAAAACAGCGGAACTTTTAACCAAAGTCGGACTTGAAGAAAAAGATTGGAACAAACAATTGCGGAAATTTTCCAAAGGAATGCTGCAACGAGTCGGCATCGCACAAGCATTGATTAACGAACCCGAAATCGTCTTTTTAGACGAACCGATGAGCGGACTCGACCCAATCGGACGACGCGAAGTGCGCGAACTAATTGCCGAATTACGCTCCAAAGGCACAACCGTTTTTATGTCCACGCATATTTTGTCCGACATCGAAGCACTTTGCAATAACGTGGCGATTTTGCGAAACGGAAAACTTGCCGCCACCGGAAAATTAGATGATCTATTAACGCAAAGTGGTGAAATGCAATCGTTTGAAATCGTGCTGAAAGGCGTTACAGCCGAAAGTTTGCAAGCCGAAATTGATAAAATTTCCGGCGCAGTTTTAACATCAAAACCAAACGGCGCGAACATTCAAGTTTTAGACGAAAACGACATCGAAAAAATTCTGCAAATCTCACGGAAAACAGGCGGAAGCCTCGTTTCCGTTCAACCCGTCAAACAATCTTTGGAAGAACTGTTCGTCAAAGAAACTGACAATAAAGAAAAAATTAACAAGGATGAAGATCATAGATAGTGATAAAAACATTTGTAAATTATCCTTGTCTATTATCTTCATCCTTGTTAATAAAATATTTACATTCCTAAATTTTTCATCAAAAACCCGTAAATATCGGATTGTTCTTCGATAACTTTGGCAGTCGGTTTGCCCGCGCCGTGTCCGGCTTTGGTTTCGATGCGGATTAACACAGGCGCGTCGCCGCCTTGCGCGGCTTGTAAAGTTGCCGCGTATTTGAAACTATGTGCCGGCACAACGCGGTCGTCGTGGTCAGCCGTCGTTACCAAAACCGCCGGATATTTCGTGCCTTTTTTGATGTTGTGCAATGGCGAATATTTGTAAAGTGCATCAAAATCAGCTTTATCTTTGACCGTGCCATAATCCGAAGTCCACGCCCAGCCAATCGTAAATCCTTCAAAACGAAGCATATCCATCACGCCGACTGCCGGAAGTGCCGCGCCAAATAATTCAGGATGTT
>JANOXW010000456.1:0-12480 GCA_031418635.1 Acidobacteriota bacterium | reverse complement strand
CGGATCCATATAAGAATCCGAATCACGAATCGTCTGCGGTTCGTGATGCTGGCGCAAACTTTCGTAATCGCACAGCCCGACCGCGACCGATTTATGTCCACCATCCATCGGCACGAGATTCAGATTCAAATAAATCAAAATATCGCTCTCGATGGCGCGTTTGTTGACTCGCAACGGTTCGTCGTGGCGCGTCTGTCCGATGGTTATCAGATTTTCGTCGTCTTCCGCGTCGTGATTGTAATAACGGTCAGGATAAAATTCGTTGAAAATCGTCGAACCGACCATTCGCTCCATTTCCCACGCCGTCATTTTGCGGTGCAGCGAGTTGGCGATAATCAAATGCACGTCGTCCACGCCGTTCGCCGCACACAAATCCAGCACGACTTCAAGCATCGTCTGGCGCAAATCCGGCGTTTGCATCGGCGGCAAAGGCAGCGAAATATCGTCCATCGCAATCGTCACGCGCATTCCCGGTTCAAGCTGCGCGTAAAGCGGTTTCGCGTCAATCGGATGATTCACCGCGTAACGAATCGCCGCCTCCCGGTTCGGCAAACCTTTAATCGGCGGATTCGGATAAATCACGCGCGTCCCGACCGGCAAATCGTTAATAATAAAATCCTCGCCAAACGGCATAATGCGCGGCGCACTGTCTTTGTCAATATAAATAATTGATTCGTGTGTTTTTCTGCGTAATTGCAAAGCCATATTTTTATAATTGCTTATTTAATCCTGATTATTAAAGGCATTGATTCTGAATCAATATATTCATTACCTTCAAAATATTCGTAATGCGCGTGATAACCGCTTGCGTTTTCCTCATTAAATTCCAGCCAAGCCGCGAAAATTTCTAAATTTTCTTTAGAACCTTTTACTTTCAAAACTTTATTTTCAACAACTGAAACTTTGACGGATTCGCCTTTTTGATTGATTTCCAAACCTTCTAAAACAAAATCCCAACCTTCTATATTTTTATCAGCCACGAAGTAAACAGTTTCTTCATCGCTTCCTAAAAACTTCAAAATATCCTGTCGAAGAATTTCAAAATCTTTCCAAGAGCCTGAAATTTCTGCCATAGCATTTATTTTGTCGCGTTTGGCTGAATAACGAATTTCAATCATTTCTATTTATCGTAGGCGCTCAAAAGCAGTTTGCCTTCGTAATCAATCAAACCCAATTTCACGCGGTCGAGCCAACCTTGTCTGCCTAAAACATTGCGCGTGAACCATTCTTCTTTGGCGAAATAGACTTTTGTATATGTTTCGATGCCCAAAACGAGCATCGTTAATTCGTGTCCGTAAGCGGTAAAATCATCGGTCGCCGTGCTGATGCGGATTTCTTCGCCGCTTTCAATTTCGATGCCGAGTCGTTCACCGTTTTTTCTTTCAAAAATACAAAAACTCGAACCTGTATCAATTTTCGCCTTGAACTCGACGGTTTTTTGCCCGTCAAACAGAAAAACCGGAACGGTAATGCCGACAAGCCGCGTATCGTAATCGTAAGTTTCCGCAAATTCAATGATTTCCATTACCAGCCGCCCCAATCCGATTCGTCAACAATATGTTCAAGATACGGTGTTTCGATGCCGGCTTTCAGAGCTTCGTTATGAACTTTCAAAGCGTCGCTGCCGTGTGCGATGAGTTTATCACCAACCAGACAAACCCATTCATTTTTATATTTCTCGCGGTTCTCACAAACCCAATCCTGCGCTTTCCGAAATCGCTCAAGTTGGTCTTTGGTCTTTTCCCGATTCTGCGCTTTTCCCGCAAATTCGCGCTTTTCTTCGTCGAGCCATTCATAAACTTTCGCCTTTTCCTGAATCGGCAAAGTTCTGATCGTTTCAATTACTTCGTTCGCCGTATGCTGCATAAAAACCTCCAATCACTTCAATTTTATTTACCGTAACCACTCAAAAGCAGTTTGCCGTCGTAATCAATCAAACCAAGTTTCACGCGGTCGAGCCAGCCTAAATTATTTCAAATCCAAAATTGCCCAATCGTGCTGAATCGCCGTTTGTTTGAGGCGAAAGTCGGGATTGACGGCGACCGGATGACCGACAATCGAGAGCATCGGTAAATCGGAAATGCTGTCGGAATAAGCGTAAGATTGGCTCAAATTGATGTTTTCACGCTCGGCGTATTCGCGCATCCATTTCGCTTTGGTCGCGGAAGCCATGACGGGCGGCAAAATTCTTCCCGTCGCGTAGCCATTGACGAATTCGAGACAGTTGGCGGCATAATCGTCAATTTCGAGATAATTCATCAATTTCTCAATCGTAAAATCGAGTGCGCCGGTTAAGACAACTTGCCGTTGACCTATTTTTTTTGATGTTTCTAGCAATTCAAAAGTGCCGGGGAAAATCGCGGGTTTGAGAATCTCTTCAAAAAGTTCGTCCGAAAAAAAACGAAGGCGGTCAAGTGATTCGCCTTTGTAGCTTTGGAAAAAAAGTTCGTTAAAAACATTGCGCGAATACAAATCGGTTACGCCGAAAAGTGGTAGTTTCGCTAATGTGCCGATGCTTTTTTTTATCGTCGTGAACAAACCTTGTTGCCTCCGCGCATAAAATCCCAAAGTATGCACCAAATTTGTGCTGACTAATGTTCCTTCCAAATCGTAAAACGATGCTGCTTGTGCGTTTTTCTTCATTATGGCTTAAAATGTATGCGATGATTAGAAATTATCCGCTTGTAAAGAGATAGAATATACCAAAATTTTGCGATTTTGGGTAATTTCAGCCGTCTTGGATGTGGCTGTTCGGGAATAATTTACCGAAATATGACAATCTTTTTAGTGTAATAAGTTTTTCAAATCAATTCATCAGAGAAAATATATGATTAAATTCTGTCTTTTGCTGTTTGTTTCATCTGCTTTAACTTTCTTGGTTTCGTGCGCCTCTTCGAGTGTGGCTGAGGTTGAAAATGTTGCGCCAACTTCAACCGTTTCGGCAACGGAAATTATCGCCAAAACCGATATGCTTTGCCAAAAACATGAAGATTTAGCCGTTTTGCGCCAATGTTTGCAACTGCTGGCATCGGTGCGAAAACCCGACAATCGAAATTACGAAGTTGAGTGGAAATTTGCCCGATACAATTATTTTCTCGGCAAAATAGCGGACAAAGAATCGGAAAGCGATAAGGCATTTGAAGACGGCGTGCAAGCGGGAAAAATCGCTTCGCGGATTGCGCCCGACAAACCTGACGGCTATTTTTGGTATGCCGCAAATCTCGGCGAACAGGCAAAACGTGCGCCCGTGACCAAAGGCTTAACTTCCGTCGGCGATATTCGTGAGGCAATGAAAAAGGTCATCGAAATTCAACCCGATTATCAAGGCGCAAGCGCGTATGATGCTCTCGCACAACTCGAACTTGCCACTCGTTTGACTGGCGGAAAGGCGGAAAAAGCGGTTGAATATTTAGAAAAAGGATTTGCATTAGAAAAGGATAATTCGTTTATCCGTCTGCATTTGGCAGAGGCTTATTTAGCGACAAATCGTGATGCCGAAGCGAAAAAGCAACTCGACGCTCTTCTGCAAATGAAACCTAATCCTGATTATTTGCCTGAATATGAAGAATCAACCAAAAAGGCGAAAGAACTTTTAAAATCAAAATTCTAATTTAGAAGAATTAGCAGAAAGCGAAAACGATTGAAAAGTGAGGCGTAATTTTAAATTCTCCATTCGGCATTCTACATTCTTTCGGATAAAGTTTTATTTTTCCAGATGAATTTAGAATTTAGAATGCAAAATTCAGAATTCACCGCCATTTTGCGTAAGGTGAGGCTAAATATAAGATAGCTATTTGTTGATTTGCAAAGAAATTTCAATCTTTTCCGCGCCGCGCAGAATTGTTAGTGTTTTCCCCGCGATGCTTTTAGAATGCAATGGTTTATCGCTAAGTTTTTCACCGTCAATCGCTTCCACGACATCGCCGATTTGCACACCTGAATTTTCGGCTAAACTGTATTTTTTGACTGATTTAACTTTCCAACTTGCATCGGTAAAACTTGCCTCGATGCCGAGTTGCGATAATATTTCCTGAGCGTTCAAAGAAGGTAAATTTTCTGAATTTGACGGAGTTTGCGGCGGTGAATTCAAATTTATGCCATTCGGCGTGATGACCGGCGAAACCGATGCCGCACTGACGCGCGAACCACCGCCATCATCTTTTAATTCTTCTTTGACAACTAAATTTTTCTTTGGAATAACTGTCGGCGATTTGACGGAAACAAATTGCAGTTCTTTTGCCGATGGTTTGACATTTTTTTCAACTTTCGCCTGTTCCTGCTTTATCGGTAATACTTCGACAACCGATTCTGCATCTTTGGCGGCGTTGAAAACATTCGCAGTCTGGATAATCGGTGAACTTCCCTTTTCAATGTTTGGTTTCGGAGTAATTTCTTCGACTTGCGACACGGCTTGACTGTCGGGAAAATATAATCCGTTCAAAATGACAAAAGCAAAAATCACGAGAATCGCGCTCAACGGCAAAACGTAGCGAAGCGCGGGCAAAAAGCGTGGTTTAAAGTCGCTTGATTTTGCTTTAGCCATTCGTGCTTTGAGCCGAAAATCAAAATCTTTGGGCGCGTCAATTCGTTGCAAATCGCCAATCATTTGACGCAATTTTTCGTCTTCGAGGCTTAAAATCTCGCCGTCTTTATTTGGTAAATAATTCATCATTAAAAATATTTCTTCAACTTTTCTTTCAACAACTTGCGGGCGCGATTGATGCGCGATTTGGTCGTGCCTAAACCTAGTTCTAAAATCTGAGCGATTTCGTCGTAAGTTTTGCCTTCGACATCACGAAGCACAATCGGCGCACGATATTTTTCCGGCAAAGTCGCTATTGCCCGCGCTATCATTCGGCTTTGCTCATTTTCAATCAAATCTTGGTCGGGCAAAAGTTTCTCATCCGACGGTTGAAAATCTTGCGAATCTTCGCCGTCATACTGAAAAAATCCAGTCAAAGAAACGAGTTTGCGCCGTTTGCGTCGCCGCAGTTCGCTGATTGCCAAATTGGTCGCAATCCGATAAATATACGTCGAAAAAGCGTAATCCGTATGGTATCGCTCTAATGCAAAATACACGCGGACAAAAGTTTCTTGTGCCAAATCAACAGCTTCTTCGTAATCGTTCAAAAAGCGATAAAGATAGTTAGTAATCGGACTGCGATAACGGCGGACGATTTCGGCAAAAGCCGCTTCGTCGCCTTTTTTTGCTGCATCTGTCAGTTCGTGGTCGGACAAATTTTCAATTGACACAGTGGTTTGCAACACCTCCGCGCCCAAATTCTCGAATTTGTCCAAAGCCATACACGCATATCTTTTTACAATATATTTTCTGCCAATACAAAAGCCGCCGGCATTTTGTAACACGCCCGACGGCTTGAAAGGTTGCAGAAACTTCTTGTAAAAATATCATTCTTGGGCAGGTTTGACGGTCAAAATTAACAAAGTTAATTCGTTTGGATTGGAAGTTGATAAACTGCCAATTATAGTCGGCACATTTTCAGACATACTAAATCTTTGAATCGTCAGCCCGATTTGTTCGTAATTGAAACCGTCCGTCGTAGTTCTAATCGGCACTCTTTGCCCGAACCTAAAACTTTGAAACTGAATCAGATTCTGTCCGCTGGCATTGGGCAAAATTTGTAATCCGAGCAATGACCAATCAAAAAAACTCTGCGGTCTGTTTTCTTGATTTTGAGTTGGCGTATTGTCAACGCTTTTAAAATCAATGCTTCCGTTATTCGCAACTCTTTGCAAAAAGGTCAAATCCAACCGATAATTGGTAAATGAATAAATGGTTTTCAGTTTTTTGACGACATTGGAAAGTGTCGTTGGGACAGATGATTTATCGCCCGAATTATTTGACGCAGTTAAGATGTGCAGAACGACATCGTAACTCGTTTCGGCTTGTGGTTTGGGTTGAGTTTGGGCAAAAGTATTGGTCAAACTCAACAAAAAAACGATACAAAAAGCGGCAGTTGTAGAAATAATTTTCAACTTGGTCATAGATTTTCTCCTGTATTTTCTTTGAATTAGGAAGAGTCAGACCTATAACACTGATTAGCCGCCGTAAAGTTGCAAATTTTACGATTTAATTTCCCTGAAACAGATTTTCTTCAACCTTTTGACCAAACGTAATGGTTTGAACGTCGGTTTCCTCGACCTGTTTGCCGTCAGCCCAAAGTATTGTGCGATAAGGAAAAAGTGTGCCTTGCGCGTAGTTGTAATCGTAAAATTTGCGCTTGTATTTAACACCGTCTTCGGTGTATTCAAGCATCATTGCGCGAAAAGTCCTTGTGCTGATGTAAAAGCGCGTTTTGCGGTTTTGTTTATCGGTTACGTCCAAAAGATGAAACTCAACGCCCATTATTTTGTCGCGTCCGGCAAGTTCCAATGTCGCACCGTTTTCTTTGTAACGCAACAAGGCTTCGAGTCCGTGCCAGATTTGATTTTCAAAGGCTTTTGAAGCATCTTCGCGCGGCGTAAAAACAGAGTCATTAAAAACACCGAAAATTTTATCGTCCTTATAAACTAAAGAAAACCTGGCATTGGGAAATTCTTGGTCAAAACGGATACGTTCTTTGTCCAAACTGTCTCCGCGCAAAATCCATCGTTCGTAATTTGCTGTTTCGACTTTTCCCTCGGCATTTGTCAGGTTGATTTTTCCGCGCTCAAAGACGGATTTCCGAATTTGGCTCAAATTATCTCTCGTGCCATAGAGAATAATCGCTGTTTCAGCCACCTGTTCAGCAGTTACTCCTTTACTCAAATCAGTTGCCTGCGGCTTATTATCAGTCTTTTTTTCGGGTTTATTTGTAGTTTCTTGGGCGGAAACAAACGAAATTGTTGTTACCATTAAAACAGCTAATAATATAAAATGCTTAAAACGCAAAATCACAAATAATTCTCCTTGAAGTTTGGTTGAAATATAATACTTGCGGATTGTAGCACAAACTTATTCGGTTCGGCATCTTTTACCGCTTCAGATTAAATGAATTGATGTTATTTTGTCAGTTTTAGATGCTTGAAAGTTTGTTATTTGCTGATGAATTTCTTGACAATTAACCATTCACCATTCACCATTCACCATTATTATGTTCCATATTGCACTTGTCGAACCTGAAATTCCGCCTAATACAGGCAACATTGCGCGTCTGTGCGCGGCTACTTTTACCGATTTGCACATCGTTGGCGTTGCCGGATTTCGACTTGACGAAAAAGCTGTCCGACGCGCCGGACTTGATTATTGGGACGAAGTTAAAATCCATCGTCATATAGATTTAGCCGAGCTTTACAAATCGTTGCCCGCATCGCGTTTTATCTATTTCACCACCAAAAGCAAAAGAATTTACACCGATTGGCAATTTCAACTAAACGATTGTCTGATTTTCGGGCGCGAAACACGCGGACTTCCCGAAGATTTATTACAGGCAAATTGGGAACGCTGTTTGACAATTCCGATGCCGAATAAAAATGTTCGCAGTCTTAATCTCGCCACCAGCGTCGGAATCGTACTTTACGAAGCCTTGCGACAAGTTGAATTTCGTTGATATTTTTTACAAAACTTTACATTCTAGCCTCGAATATTTCCATCCTTTTGACTCATTTTTGCGTCTTATTAATATAACAAAACATAGCAATTTGCTTTGTTAAATATATGATTTATAAGGGAGAAATTATGAGATACATAAAAAGTTTGTTAGTTTTAGCAATCGCAGTTTTAGGATTTTCAATCGTAGATGTTCAGGCTCAAAATTTTTCCGATAACGGAAAAATTTCACAGTCTAATATCGAGCAAAAAGTTAGAAAAGAAATTCTCAAACTGCCTTATTTCGGCGTTTTTGACAACATCGCTTATCAAGTAAATGGCAATACGGTAACGCTTTACGGGAAAGTTGTCCGTCCGACAACCAAAAGCAGTGCGGAAAACGTAGTTGAAAGAATTGATGGCGTAAATAATGTGGTAAATAACATCGAAGTTTTGCCGCTTTCGCGCTTTGACGATTCGATTCGACTTCGCACATTGCGGACTTTAGCCAACGGCGGCAGTTTATATCGCTATTTTCAAGGCGTAAATCCGTCAGTCAAAATTATCGTTGACCGCGGCAATATTACGCTTGAAGGTTATGTTTCAACGCGTGGCGATTATAACCTGATGAACGTCTTGGCAAATGGCGTAACTGGCGTTTTCAGCGTGAACAATAATTTGATTATCGAAAAAGAAAATGCTCGTTAATTAAATTAGACAGTTGTTTTAGCAAAAGATTGGGCAGATTGAATCTGTCCAATCTTTTTTTGTGAGGTTGCAATTTCTAACTTAATCCGTCATCATTTTCGTTTGCCTTTTAAAGCAGATTTACATCTATGATAACAACAGAAAAAATTCGCAATATCGCAATTATCGCTCACGTTGACCACGGCAAGACGACTTTGGTTGACGCGATGCTCAAACAATCGGGGACTTTCCGCGACAACGAAGCGGTGCAAGACCGCGTGATGGATTCGATGGATTTGGAACGTGAGCGCGGCATTACGATTATGGCGAAAAACGCTTCGGTGCATTACGGCGATTACAAAATCAACATTCTCGACACGCCCGGACACGCCGATTTCGGCGGCGAAGTCGAGCGCGTTTTGAAAATGGTTGACGGCATCGTTTTATTGGTTGATGCGGCGGAAGGCTGTCTGCCGCAAACTCGCTTTGTTTTGCGAAAAGCGTTGGAACAAAAACTTCCCGCGATTGCTCTTGTCAACAAAATAGACCGCCAAGATTCGCGCCCTGAAGAAGTTTTAGACGAAATTTACGACCTGTTTATTGATTTGGGTGCGGACGAAGAGCAAATTGATTTTCCGGTTTTGTATTCGGTTTCACGCGACGGCGTGGCAAAAAAGACTTTGGAAGAGGAATCGAAAAATCTGAAACCATTATTCGATCAAATTATCGAAACTATTCCTGCGCCGCACGCTTTGCGCGACGATTCATTGCAACTTCTGATCGCTAATATTGAATACAATGCCTTTGTCGGACGCTTGGGAATCGGCAGAATTTATTCGGGCGAAATCGCCAAAAATCAGGAAGTATTGGTTTCCAAACGCGACGGCACAACGCAGAAAACGCGCGTCAAAGAACTTTACGTTTTTGAAGGAATGAAGCGCGAAACGGTCGAAAAAGCCGGTGTCGGCGAAATCGTCGCGCTTGCCGGGTTTGATGATATTAACATCGGCGAAACGATTACGACGATTGATAATCCGAAACCGCTTCCGATTATAAATGTTGACGAACCGACGATTTCGATGATTTTCGGCGTGAACAATTCACCGTTTTCCGGCATTGACGGAAAATTCGTTACATCACGGCAGATCAAGGAAAGATTGGAAAAAGAATTGCTTGGAAACGTCGCACTGCGCGTTGCCGAAACCGATTCTCCCGACCAATTCAAAGTTTCGGGACGCGGTGAACTGCAACTCGCAATTTTAATCGAAATGATGCGCCGTGAAGGTTACGAACTTCAAGTTTCCAAGCCGGAAGTTATCACGAAAAAAGTTGACGGCGAATTGCAAGAACCGATTGAGCAAGTTGTCGTAGATTGTCCCGAAGAATTTATCGGTGTCGTAACCGAAGCCTTAGGCAGAAGAAAAGGGCAAATGACGAAAATGATCAACAATGGCACGGGCAGGGTTCGGCTGGAATACGAAGTTCCATCGCGCGGACTGATTGGATTTCGCGGTGAATTTCTGACCGAAACGAAAGGCACAGGCTTGTTAAATACGATTTTCCTCCGCTTCGACAAATGGCAAGGCGAGATGAAAGGACGCGGCACAGGTTCGCTCGTGTCCGATCGAATGGGCGAAACGACGACCTACGCGCTCTATGCTTTGCAAGAACGCGGCAAACTTTTCGTCAATCCGCAAACCAAAGTCTATGAAGGAATGCTCATCGGCGAAAACGCCCGCGCCGTTGATTTAGATGTCAATGCCATCAAAGAAAAGAAGTTGACGAATATGCGAACGACTTCAACCGACGAAGCAATGCGCCTCGTTCCCGTCAAAGATTTATCGCTCGAAGAAGCACTAGAGTTTATTGCTGACGATGAACTCGTCGAAACCACGCCAAAAGCGATTCGCTTGCGGAAACGAGTTTTAAAAGCAAATGAAAGACCAAAGAAATAATTTTTTTAGCAGATTTTAAACACAAGGAAAAACCGATGCTAAACATTGAAGAACGTCAAAACGGACAGATAACCATACTTGATTTAGAAGGAAATGTGATAATGGGCGGAGGCTCTACCAAACTCCGCGAAGCGATTATCCAATTAGTGAAAGAAGACAAAACTGATATTTTGCTCAATTTTCAAAACGTCAAATATATTGATTCAAGCGGCACGGGCGAAATTCTTTCGAGCGTTAATTTGCTAAATCAAAACGGTGGACGTTTGAAATTATCTAACTTGACACCGAAAGTCGCCGAAGTTTTGACCCTCAGCAGTATTTTGCCGATTCTCGAAATCTACGACGACGAAGAAAGCGCGATCAACGATTAACTATTCACGGTTGGTTTCGCTGTAACGCCAGCGTCCCGATGGCTGTCGGGGAAACGCCACGCTTCATTTCCATATCAATTAAGTTTTATTAAGGCGAAAGCGAGAGCGCGGGACGCACTCTCGGACAGTTGTCGGGACGACAGCGTTACGTCTAAAAAAGTTTTGACTGTTGCGAAGAATCGCGCGTTTTCCAAGTTAAAATTTCTTCGGTTTCGATGTTGCGCTTTTTCAATTCGGCAATAATTACGCGGCGATGACATTTTTCCGCCGTTTCACAAGCACACATTAAAAGTGCATTTTTGTTCAGACTAAAAACTGTTTCGAGTCCGAGTTGAAGATTTTGAATCGTGATTTTGTCTTCTTTGTAAGTGCGATTTCCCAAGTTTGGAATGTGCAAATATTTACTACCAAGCAAAACTTTGAGATAAACCTGCCGCCAATGCAAAATTTGGCTATACGGCGCAAAGCGAATGTCAACCAAAACAGCCTCAAGCACATCCAACATCGGACGCAAATCATTGATGTCTTTGGCAGTATAGCCGGTTGTAAAAATTTTCTGTGTCATCTGTTTTAGTAGGCAGTAAAATAGTTTTTACCTTTCATCATCATCTTCTTCTTCATCCTCGTCGGGATTATAAATTTTGTAACCGTGCGAATCGTCGTAATAATAGCTTTTTTCTTGTTGGTCATTGCTCCAAACGGATTTCTCGTCAGTTTCGCAGTTTTCTTCGATTTCTTTCTTGGCTTTCGTTTTTTCGGGCATAATTCATCTATAATAACAAACAACTATGAGAACCAAAAAATATTTGCTAACTTTCGGACTTGTTTTAACTTCGGTTATTTCAACTTATTTTGCAACGATTTCGACGGCGCAACAAGGCACACAGCCGCAAGTTGCCACAGCCGACAACGAATATCAAGTCGCGGCGATTTTATTTATGCAAAAAGCGGGCGAATATCGCGCTTTGACTTATCAGGCGTTTAATTTGGCGCGTTGGAATTTGGATGCTGATTTTGATAAGAAAAATGTAAAAAAATTGCCGAAAATTGAACGCAAAACGCCTCGTGCAATTGTCGTTGATGTGGACGAAACGGTTTTGGACAATTCGCCGCAACAAGCGTATAACGTCAAAAACCGTCTGCCGTTTGATTTGAAAAATTGGTATGCGTGGGGCGAAATGCGAAGCGCGAAAGCGATTCCGGGCGCAGTTGATTTTTTGAATTATGCCAACCAAAAAGGTGTCAAAGTTTTCTACGTTTCCAACCGCGACGAAGTGCAAAAACAAGCGACGATTGACAATCTGAAAGGCGCAGGGTTTCCCGATGCAACCGACGAAACGGTTTTATTGCGCCAAACAGAATCGAGCAAAGAGGCGCGACGGCAAAGCATTTCCGCCAAATATCGCATCGTTTTATTGATGGGCGACAATTTGGACGATTTATCAAATGTGTTTGAGCGCAAAGCGGTTGACGACCGTTTTGCCGAAGTTGATAAGGCGCGGGAGTTTTGGGGCAAAAAGTTTATCGTTTTGCCGAACGCGATGTATGGAAGTTGGGAAAGCGCGATTTATGAATATCAACGCTTGAACGATATTCAAAAAGCACAAAAACGCGCCGAGTCTTTGCAAAGCTATTAATGCCTGAAAAGCGTTACGCTTTTTTCGTCAACAACGGCTTCAAACGCGCAATTGCTAAATTATGCACCGCTTGATTGCTGGCTAAAATTCCGTTGTGGTTGTGAACGTCAGCCGTATTATAAATGATTTTTTCGCCGAAAATGTCGGTCAGGTTTCCGCCCGCTTCGCAGATAATAATTTCGGGCGCACAAGTGTCCCAATGTTTTGTGCGCGACGAAAGATGAATGTAAAGATCGCAGATTTGTTGTGCAATCAAGCCGACTTTCAAACCGACACTGCCGCGTCTGATTTCCTGTTTCAAC
>JANOXW010000455.1:0-5719 GCA_031418635.1 Acidobacteriota bacterium | reverse complement strand
GAATATGTTATCAGCACCTCAGAATTTCAGCGCGTCAAAGCCCATTTATTGCGCCTTTCCAACGCCAAAGCCGGCGTAACAGCCGACCTCGACGAAGGCGAACCGGGCAGACCAACCTTGAAACGCCGTTCACCCGAACCCGATGCAACCGATGGCTCGACCGATGCGGGCGATTCGAGTTCAGACAAAAAAGATACTCCGCCGCAACTCAAAAGACGCGGTGAACCCGAGCCAACACCAACGCCGGAAAACTAATTTTTTTATAACTTGAAATTTATGAACACGCTTTACGATTGATGTAAGGCGTGTTTTTTATGGTTAATTGTTGCAAGATGTGGTTGAATTTTGTTATTGCCTCATCGCAACCATCTGAACAACGCGATTTGTTTCCATCGGGCGACCGAGCTAACCTCAAATAGTATTGCGTCAAGATTAGCGGAAAAATGGCGCACATCTCCACCGTCTAGTGTGAAGGTTAATTAAGATTATTAGCCTGAACAAACCCAGCCTACTCCCCTAACCCAAACACAATTGGGACCTCCGCCAATATCACTGGAATCAATAGCCATTTCATTAACTCCATCTTGTAAATTCTCATCGCCTACCGTATTGGTTACCATTTTGGAAAATGATGCTTTTTCTTCCTCTGTTTTTAAGCTGCGATGAACGGCGGCGATTGCGTTAAGAAAGCCTTTACCCATTAAATAAATTTCAGCTTCGGTTAATTGTTTTTTTTGTCCTTCCATAATTATCTCCTTTTACTTTTGAATTTTTAATCAGACAGAATTCAAACTTACTTAAAAATCTAATCTTCTGCTTCTGTTAATACACCGCGACGTTTCTGATAAAAACGGCTCAATTTTCTGAAAATATTTTTTTGACATAAATTACTTTGAATCAGAAATCATTGAAATTTGCATACCGCCTGATTGTTTGCTGTAAAATAAACTGTTGCCGTCGGGCGACCAGGTTAGCCCCGAATAATAAAGAGTATTATCTTGATTTGATGTTAACTGTAATTCTTTACCTTCGGTTGAATAAACAAAAATGTTGTCGGTGCTAGTTCTTCGGGCTGAAAAAACAATCGTTTGCGAATCGGGCGAAAGGAATATGCCGTCAAAATTTGCGCCTTTCAATTTAGTCATAGTTTTTGGCTTTGCATTTGAATTTATCGGAATTATTAACAAGTCAACATCGTCTTGATTTTTAACTGCGGCGTATATTCCAAGTCTGTTTTTTGACCAACCTAATATTCGAATCGGCAAATAACTTTCAAAGATATTCTTAGTTTGTTCGTTCGTTATAATCGAAACTCCATATTGAAACTTATCTTTTTCAACTTTAAGCCGGTAAAGAAACGCAATTTGAGTTCCATCAGGCGAGAAAACCGGCGAGGAATATTTTAGGTCTTTGACGTTATTGTTAGTTATCATTTGAGCATTTAATCCATCTTCATTTATTGTCCAAAGATTATAAAGTTCCGATTGCCTGACAATAAAAACGATTTTCCGTCCGTCCGGTGACCAACTAAACGGTATTGATGTAAGGTTGTAAGGAGAAATTAAATGTCTTTCCATTGAAATACCATCAAAGGTTAATTGCTTTTCTTTTTGGTCGGCGACATTTATTTTCCAAATGTTGACATTTACCCCTGAAAATCTGAGAAAGCCAATTTCTTCTCCCATCGGCGACCATTTTGCCCAACCGCCTGATTGACTTATTTGATTCGGTTCATTTTCAGTTCCTAAAGTCTTTATTTTCACCGGACTCGAATAAATTTTTGCCTCGTCATCAATAACTTGAAAAACCATTTTTTCATTATTTGGCGAAACATTCGGGAATAATTGCATTTTAGTATTTGATGTTTGTTGAAGTTCTTTGCTTGTTTTCAAATCAAGCGAAAAAATGTTTGCCTCATCCAATTCGGACACATAAATCATCTTTTTACCATCGGGTGAAAGGGTCGGGTTATTGGCATTGGAATCTCCAAAAGTTATTTGTGTCTGTTCTGAACCTAATAAATCTGTTACATAAATCTGGAAATTTCCGTTTTGATTAGAACTGTAAGCAATTCTTTGATTGTCGGGAAAAAAAACGGGAGACCAATTGGACTGAGCCGTTTTTGAAACAGCCCTCGCTTCCCCGGTTTGAAGGAACTGTATCCAAATTTCTTCTTTGCTATTGTTAATGACGACGTATGAAATTATCTGTTCATCGGCAGAGATGCCGAAACTACCCGCAATTTCGACTTCAGGAAGTGATATTTGATATGTTTTCCCCGAACTCAACTCGATTACACTAAGAATTCCGCTTGATTCTAAAAATATACGTTTTCCATCATTACTCCATTTTCTTAAACTATACGAATTAGGATTGAATTCGAGCGGTGTTTGCAAAACAGGTGTTCCGCCCAGATAAGAAACAGTCCAAATTCCGCTTTTGTTATCGCGGTTGGACACGAAAGCAATGCGTTGTCCGTCGGGCGACCAGACGGGATTTTGGTCAACCCATTTTCCGTCGGTTACCCTGACCGGCTCACCGCCGTTTATTTGCTTGACGAAAATACTGCTTTTTCCTTCGCCGGAAAGCAAAAAAAGGAACAAATTTCCATCCGGCGAAAAACTGAGGTCGGTAATTGCGCCGTTCGGTTTGCGCTTTGTGCTAAACAGTGTGGAAATCTGCAAATTGGCGCGTGAATTGGCGGTGAATGGAAAAGAATCTGATGCGTTCAATCGAACGATTTGCCAAACTGATATTCCGCTCAAAATTGTCAAAAGAACGACGAAAGCGATTATTTTGGAAGTTTTAATTTTCGCCGCAATATATTCGACGCTCGAACGAGTTTCTCTCTCGTCCGTTGCCTGATTTATTTCCGAAGCCGTTGACTTGTTTATTTCAAACGGTTCTTTGGAAATAATTTTCGGCAACTGTGTCGTTCGGCGTTCTAAAATTGAAGGTATCGCCGCTTTGTTGTTAGATTCCGCGTTGCTCTCGAATTCAGTCGGCGAATCGAGTTGTCTTTGCAAACGGCGCAAATCCGCCGCGAAATCTTCCGCCGTTTGGTAACGCTCATCGCGGTTTTTTTGCAAGGCTGTGCCGACGATGCGTTCGGCTTCGATGATCGGGTTTTCAATATAATTTTTGAACGGAACGGGTTCGTTTTGCAAAATCGCGGCGATAATGTCGCTTTTCGTTTCGCCCGCAAAAGGCAAATATCCTGTCAACATTTCATACAGCACAACGCCCAAACTCCAAATATCGCTCCGCGCATCAATCTTCTGTCCACGCACTTGTTCGGGCGACATATAGGCGATTGTTCCGGCGATAACTCCCGCTTGACTCAACAAACTCAGCGTCGTTTCATCGCCTTTGATAAAGACTTTTTTTGCCAAACTAAAATCCAACACTTTGACTTGTCCGCGTGAACTGATGATGACGTTTGAAGGCTTGATGTCGCGGTGAACGATGCCGCGTGAATGTGCCTCCGTCAGCGCGTTGGCGATGTTTAAAGTAATCGCCAGACTTTCGCCGATTGATAAAGATTCGCGTCTGATTCGCGCATCGAGCGTTTCGCCTTCAACGTATTCCATGACGATAAACGAACGATTTTCGCTCTCGCCGATTTCGTGAATCGTGCAAATATTCGGATGATTGAGGACAGCGGCGGACTGAGCTTCGCGGAGCAGACGTTTTTCGGCTTTCGCGTCAAAGGTCGAATCGGGCAGCAGAAATTTTATCGCCACCGGACGCTGAAGGCGCGTATCCTGTGCCAAATAAACTTCGCCCATTCCGCCCGTGCCAATTTTTTCGCGGATTTCATAATGCTTGATTCTTTGTCCGGCGGTGAGCTGATTTTCGATAATTTGTTCGGCAATTTTGTCAACGATAGGCTTTTCGAGATAGCCGCTTTCAAAAGAATGAAGCAAAATTTCGACATCGCGGCGCACTTCATCGCTATCCGCGCTGACTTCGGCTAAAAACGCGGCGCGTCTTTCGGGCGCAACTTCCAAAGCGGCGGTAAAAATTTCTTTGACTTGTTGCCATCTTTCAGGCTTCATAGCGGTTTGTCGAAATTATAAAATTCTCTGTCTATACACCACGACAACGGGCAGAAAAAAGATTCAGATTCGGGCAATTGTACGATGAAAAACATTTGTTTATCAACTTAATTTATGATGTAGCCACGCTTTTGCCATATTCCAATCGCGTTTGACAGTAGCAGGCGAAATGCTCAAAACTTTGGCGGTTTCCTCAATATTCAACCCACTGAAAAAGCGTAATTGGACAATTTTGGATTGTTGCAGGTCAAGTTCAGCCAATCTTTCCAGAGATTCGTCCAAATCGAGTAAATCCACATCGCTCTCATCAACCGCAATTTGCCAAGCCGAATCAAACGACACAAACTCAACCTCGCCGCCACGTTTCAAACGATTGTGGCTTCTTGCATAATCAACCAAAATGCGCCGCATCATTTCCGAAGCCAACCAAAAAAAATGCGCCCGATTCTCCCACTGCACCGCACGTTGTTCAACCATTTTCAAAAACGCTTCGTGAACCAAAGCGGTCGTTTGCAAAGTGTGGTTTTTTCTTTCACGACGCAGATAGCGATGCGCCTGATCGTGCAGTTCGCCATAAACCAGCGGCACGAGTTTGCCCCACGCTTCGCGGTCGCCGCCGCTCCATTCGTCGAGCAGTTCGCTTATATTATCCGGCAAATCCAAAGGTTCGCGCATAATAAACTCCGTTTAGTGAAAACTTTGATTGGCGCAATAAATAATACGCAAACATTGCCGGTTAGTCAACTTTTTTTCGGAATTAAACATTATCGTGAGCCGATTTTCTGTCAAATATCGCGGTGTATAAGTGAAGGCACAAAAGATTTGTAATGCCAATCACCGCATTTTTGACTGCTGCTGTCAGTAGTCAGGCAGTTTAATTGGTTAAGCAAATTAAATTAAAGGGAGAAAAAATATATGTCCAAAACATTTACTAACACTAATATGACCGAAGTGACGGAGAATGAAACAATAAAAAACTTAGCTTTCAGAGAAAGTGTTGCGCGTTGGGTCGTTACTTTTTCGTTATGGGCGTTAGGTATTCTCGGCTTGGCGGCGATTGTCGCCGGCACGGTCGCCGGATACTCAGATGGAGACAAGTTGTTCACTTTCGTCAAGGATGTTTTGAGCATTATTCTACCAATGATCGGCGTTTGGGTTGGGACGGTTTTGGCTTTTTACTTTTCCAGAGAAAATTTTGAGGCGGCAACGCGAAGCACTGCCGCGCTTGTCAAGCAACTCACGCCGGAAGAAAAGCTGAAATCCGTATCGGTCAAAGACGCGATGATTGCGATAGAAACGGCGACCAAACTGATTTTGGACAAAACCGAAGACCAAATTAAATTAAAGGTGGATGTAATAGACGCATTGCTTGAAAAAGAAATTAAAAGAAGTCGTCTGCCGATTTTAGATAAAACCGGAATTATCAAATACATCGCGCACCGCAGTTTAATTGACGCATTTATCGCAAAATCATTGGCGACAGGCAAAAAACTTGAAGATTTGACGTTGAAAAATTTGCTTGATGACACCGAATCAAAAAGAATTATGGAAAGTTTCAAAACTTTGTCGGTAACCGCCACGCTTGCGGATGCCAAGATTCTGGTGGACAAAGATAAAAACTGCGCCGACATCTTTATCACCGAAGACGGAACGCCTAAAAC
>JANOXW010000454.1:0-1712 GCA_031418635.1 Acidobacteriota bacterium | reverse complement strand
CTTCATCATTTTGTCAATTTCTTCCTTCGACAAACCTGACGAAGCCGTAATCGTTATCTTCTGTTCGCGTCCCGTGCCAACGTCTTTCGCCGAAACATTGACGATGCCGTTAGCATCAATATCAAATGTAACTTCAACCTGCGGAATGCCGCGCGGTGCCGGTGGAATGCCGACGAGATGGAATTTTCCGAGTGTTTTATTATCACTTGCCATCGGACGTTCACCTTGCAAAACGTGGACTTCAACCGAAGTTTGATTATCCGAAGCAGTTGAAAAAATCTCCGATTTGCGCGTCGGAATCGTTGTATTGCGCTGAATCATCTGCGTACTCACGCCGCCCAAAGTTTCGATTCCCAAGCTCAAAGGCGTTACGTCTAAAAGTAGAATATCCGTCTTTTCACCGCCCAAAACACCGGCTTGAACTGCCGCGCCTAAACCGACGACTTCATCGGGATTAACCGATTTGTTCGGGTCTTTGCCAAAAAATTCCTTGACCATTTCCTGAACTTTCGGAATCCGCGTTGAACCGCCGACAAGGACGATTTCATCAATATTTTTAGCTTCGAGTCCGGCATCTTCAATCGCTTTTTTAACCGGCGGCATCAAACGATCTAAAATCGGCTGAACGAGTTGTTCAAACTTCGAGCGCGTCATCTTCGTTACGAGATGTTTCGGTCCCGATTGGTCAGCCGTGATAAACGGCAGATTAATTTCGGTTTCCATTGCTGATGAAAGTTCGATTTTGGCTTTTTCACCCGCTTCTTTTAAGCGTTGCAAAGCCATTTTGTCGTTGGTCAAATCAATTCCTTGATCTTTCTTGAATTCGTCAATGATCCATTTAACCAGCATTTCGTCAACGTCGTCGCCGCCGAGATGCGTATCGCCGTTGGTGGATTTTACTTCAACCACGCCTTCGCCGACTTCCAAAACCGAAATGTCGAATGTTCCGCCGCCAAAGTCGAAAACCGCGATGGTTTCTTCTTTTTTCTTGTCCAAACCGTAAGCAAGGGCAGCGGCTGTCGGTTCGTTGACGATTCGCAGAACTTCCAAACCGGCGATTTTGCCCGCGTCTTTCGTCGCTTGACGTTGCGCGTCATTAAAATACGCCGGAACGGTAATCACCGCTTTGGTTACGGTTGCGCCGAGATAATCTTCGGCAGATTGCTTTAATTTCTGCAAAACCATCGCCGCGATTTCCGGCGGACTATACTGTTTGCCATCGGCATTGATACGCACATCACCGTTTGAAGCGCGTTCGACTTTATACGGAACTTGCTTTATTTCGCCCGTAACTTCGTCATATTTGCGTCCCATAAACCGCTTGATCGAATACAGCGTATTTTCGGGATTAGTAACTGCCTGACGCTTGGCAACTTGTCCAACCAGACGGTTTCCGTCTTTGGTGAACGCAACCACCGAAGGTGTCGTGCGTCCGCCTTCCGAATTTGTGATAACCACAGGTTCGCCGCCTTCCATCACGGCAACCACCGAGTTTGTTGTTCCTAAATCAATTCCAATAATTTTACTCATTCTTTAAAATCTCCAAATTATAAATTATTCCGCTTCACCTTTTTTCATAAGAGAAAACATTGGCTTTATTTGAGCCAAAATGGATTATAAGATTTGAGTGTATTGTTGTCAAGTTTGTTGATGGCATTGTTCACCTTTCAATTAATAAGTGTGCTAAAGTCATAAAAAGATTGACAGTCTTT
>JANOXW010000453.1:0-1678 GCA_031418635.1 Acidobacteriota bacterium | reverse complement strand
CAAAGCGGATTTGCCACCCGAACAATTTCAAGCGCAAACCGAACAGCGCATCGAAAGATTGAACAAACGAACCTACGGCAACGCTTGGTCGTGGCTTCCGCTTCCGCTTTGGTTTGGAGTTGATAAATAAAAATAATTGTTATTGAAAGTAAAAAAAAATTGGGTGAAGAAACAAAAGCGCAATTTGAACGTAGAAAAGCAGTATTATGAAAAAAACAATTTTTACGATTATCTTGAGTTTATTCGTTTTTCAAACGATTATGGCGCAAAAAATGGAAATGAAGGAAGCAAATGCGGCGGACGTTTCTTCGATTGACGCGATTATGAAAGCCGTCTATGACGTGATTTCGGGTGATGCGGGACAAAAGCGCGATTGGGACAGGTTTCGCTCGCTTTTTCATAAAGACGCACGGCTGATTCCGTCGGGCAAAAACGCAAACACGGGAGTTGTCGGCGCACGCTCTTTTACGCCCGAAGAATATATCGAAAGGTCTTCGCCGTTTATGGAAAAAGAAGGATTTTTTGAAAAAGAAATGGCGCGTCGCGTTGATTCCTACGGCAACATCGCGCAGGTTTTCTCGACCTATCAATCGTTTCACAAAGCCGACGACAAAAAACCGTTTGCGCGTGGCATCAACAGTTTCCAACTCCTTTTCGACGGCAAACGCTGGTGGGTTGTAACAATCTATTGGCAAGGCGAAACGCCCGAAAATCTAATTCCAAAGCAATATCTAAAAAGCAAAAAAAGTTAAAAAGAGAAAAAGGGAAAAGGGGGAAAAGTTGGTTATCTAAAATTATGCTGGCTTTCCCCTTTTCCCTTTTTTAACTTTTTAACTTTTCCTTTATCTATGTCAGAACATATTTTAGAGCGTACACAAATTATCGAACGTCCATTAACGGAAGTTTTCGAGTTTTTCGCCGATGCGGGAAATCTGGAACGCATCACGCCGCCCGAATTGAATTTTAAAATCATTACGCCTCAACCGATTGGCATCAAAATAGGCGCGTTGATTGATTATCAACTAAAACTGCGCGGCATTCCGATAACGTGGAAAACCGAAATTACGCTATGGAATCCGCCGCATTCATTTGTGGATACTGCGTTGAAAAGCCCTTATAAACAATGGATTCATCTGCACACTTTTGAACAAGGCGCAAACGGCGAAACGATTATGAAAGACATCGTGCGCTATCGTCTGCCGCTTGAACCTCTCGGCGATTTAGCGCATTGGTATGTCAAAAAAGAGTTGAAATATATCTTTGATTATCGTTACAAAATTATCGAAAAGATTTTTCAGACAGAATAAAAGTGAAAATCATTGAGTTCAAACTTTCAAACGACGTAAATCTTGAAATGGTGGAAATTCCCGCTGGAAGTTTTTTGATGGGAAGTTCTGATTTTGATATTGAAAAGCGGGAAAACGAAACGCCTCAGCACAAAGTCAATTTACAATCTTTTTTTCTTGGCAAATTTCCCGTAACGCAGGCTCAATGGTTTGCAATTATGAAAAATTTACCAAACATCTCCAAACATTTTCGCGGTGATAATTTACCAGTCGTCAATGTTTGGTTGGAAAAAGCGATTGAATTTTGTGCGGAACTTTCTGATTTAACAGGTAAAAAGTTTCGTCTTCCGAGCGAATCCGAATGGGAATACGCTTGTCGTGCGGGGAAAAAT
>JANOXW010000452.1:0-11822 GCA_031418635.1 Acidobacteriota bacterium | reverse complement strand
CATTGGCAAAACTCAAAACGGCGGCGAAAATAAATGGAACGTGAATGCCGTATTTGCTCAGGATGCCGGCGATTGCCGGTCCGAAAATAAATCCTAACCCGAAAGCCGCACCAAAAAGTCCCATTCCTTTTGCCCTATTTTCGCGTGTCGTAACGTCGGCAATGTAGGCTTGTGCGGTTGAGATGTTGCCGCCCGTGATGCCGCCGATAATTCTGCCTAAAAAGACAATCCACAGTGCAAAACCGAAACCAATTACCAAATAACCGATGGCAGAACCAATCAAACTCAAAAATAAAACCGGACGACGACCATAATTATCGGAAAGTCTGCCAAGGATGGGCGAAAAAATAAATTGCATGACCGAATACGACGCAAGCAACATTCCGATTTCAAACGGCGTAGCGTTAAAAGGTTCGGTTTCAGCAAAAAACGGCAAAATCGGGATCACCATTCCGAAGCCGATGAGATCAATAAAAACCGTGATAAAGATAATGATTAACGGCTTAGTGAAAAACTTTTCGTTGGTTGTTTCCGTAGTATTTTCTTGGCTCATTTAATTAGCAACTAACTATCGCTTACTGCTCACAAATTTATTTTGTAGTAAGATAGCAAAGATTAAAACATATCATTTTGACGGAGTTTGCTAAAGTAATACGAATGAATATAAAAATAAAAGTTCTACCGATTCTAATTTTTGCCCTGATTTTTTCTATGTATCAAGAAACGCCAGCCCAAAAGAAAAAGCCGAAAGACAAAGGGGCGATGGTTGAAATCAAACCTGTTCCGCCTGAAATAAATTATACGGTTTCGATGTCGAAACCGTGGACGCATCTGCTCGAAGTTGAAATGCGTTTTAATTGGGCGCAGATGCCCGAAAAAGCCGAGATAAAAATGCCGGTTTGGACACCGGGAAGTTATTTGATTCGTGAATATGCACGGCACGTTCAGGATTTTGCGGTAAAAAATCCAAGCGGTAATGTGCTTGATTGGCAAAAAATCAATAAGAATACTTGGCAGATTACGACGCAAGGCGCAAAGGAAATCGTCGTTTCATACAGAGTTTATGCCAACGAATTGACTGTGCGGACAAACGAACTCAATGCCGACCACGCTTTTTTTAATAATGCCGCGCTTTTGATGTTTCCGAAAGGCGAACTTAATGTGTCTTCGACCATAAAAGTTATGCCTTACGGCAATTGGAAAGTGGCGACGGGTTTGCCGAAAGTCGAAGGTCAAGTAAATACGTTTCGCGCTGACAACTTTGATGTTTTGTATGATTCACCGTTTGAAATCGGCAACTATACAGAAGTTCCATTCACGGTTGATGGTGTGCCGCATCGTTTTATTATCGAAGGCGACGGCAATTATAATGAAGAAAAAATCGCTAAAGACACGGCAAAAATCGTCGCACAAGCAAAAGCGATTTTTGGCGAATTGCCTTATAAAGATTACACATTTATCTTAAATTTGCGCGGCGGCGGCGGACTTGAACATCTCAATTCAACCGCGTTGCAATGGCAAAAATTCGGTTTCAAACCCGAAGCGCGTTACAAGGCTTTTTTGAATTTGGTCGCGCACGAATATTTTCATCTGTGGAATGTCAAACGCATTCGTCCCGACGCTTTAGG
Organism: Acidobacteriota bacterium; assembly: GCA_031418635.1. Lineage (GTDB taxonomy): Bacteria > Acidobacteriota > Blastocatellia > Pyrinomonadales > Pyrinomonadaceae. The sequence continues at coordinate 10,194 of JANOXW010000452.1, read as the reverse complement.
TCCATTTGATTACGAAAACGAAAATTATACGAAGATGTTATGGGTTGCCGAAGGCGGAACGGCTTATTACGAAAGTATTTTATTGCGACGGGCAGATTTAATCAGCGACCAAGATGTGCTTGACAGCAAAGCGAAAATAATCGAACAACTGCAAGCGCGTCCGGGCAGATTTGAAACGAGTTTGGAAAGCGCGAGTTTCGATGCGTGGATTAAGTATTATCGGCAAGATGAAAACTCGGTCAATAATCAAATTTCCTATTACGATAAAGGCGAACTCGTCGGCTTTTTGCTTGACATCGAAATCCGCAAAGATTCCGGCGGCGCGAAATCGCTTGATGATGTGATGCGTTTTCTTTACAACGAATTTTACAAAAAGAATAAAAATTACACGCCCGAAGATTATCAAAAAATCGCGGAAATGATGGCGAGAAAAAGTCTCGATGATTTCTTCAAAAAATATGTGCGCGGCACGGAAGAGATTGATTATAACGCGATTTTAGGCGGTATCGGTTTGCAACTCGAAACCGGCGAAGAAGCTGTAAAGCAAGCGTTTCTCGGCGGAAATTTGGCGGAAAGCGACGGTAAATTGACGGTTCGTGATGTTCCTGCCGACACGCCGGCTTATCAATTCGGGTTAAATAATAACGACCAGATTGTAGCGATTGACGGAAATCGCGCCAGCCAAACTTTTTTGCAAAGTTATTTGAACGGTAAAAAGCCGGGCGATAAGATTAAATTGACGGTTTTTCGCTTTGACGAGTTGCGCGAAATTGAAGTTACACTCGACGGACGTGCTAAATCTGATTATAAAATTGTGCCGGTGGAAAATCCGACGGACGAGCAAAAACGGCTTTACCGCGAATATTTGAAAGCGGAATTACAATAATTGGAGCATTCCGTAGAATAAAATATGTTTCAGCGAAATTTTATAAAATTTCTGTTATTTACGCTTGTGTTGTCAACGGTTAGTTGTCAAAAGACAATTTTCGAGAAAGAAACCGTTGCGCCAATAACTTTGCGCGATGTTACGGCGTTGCGGCTTAATTTTCGGTTTGAGCCGGATGTTCCCGCGCCGACAGACACCAATCAGCCGACGCAGATTGAAGAAAGAAATCCGACGGTGCAGAATGATTTTGACCAAAATCGTTCATTAGAAATTCTCGATAAATCAATCACGTCGCCCAATAAACAACAGATTTTGGTGGTTTATCACAAAATCGAAGATTCGCAGGGAGATTTTCGGCTTGATATGTATTCGGCGGACGGAAAACTTTTGCGGAAAATCACGCACGACGGAATGGCAGTTCATTATCCCGATACGATTGTGTGGTCGCCTGATTCGGCAAACGTCGCATTTATGGCGATGTCGCGCGTTATTCAACCAAATAGTAATCCAGAAAATCAACCGAAGCCGACAGAATCAAATACGGCGACAAATACCGAAACAAACGCGAATGTCGAAACAAACACCAATGCGGAAAATACGAATACGGCTGTAACTCCAACGCCAAATGTCGAACCGCCAAAAGCCGTTTTGACTTTTCGCACCGAGCAAATTTATACTTGCGATGCAAATGGCGGCATTGTGCAACCGCTGACGCAAAACGAGGGTTTGATTTATTTTTACTTCGTTTGGTCGCCCGACAGTTCCAATCTCGCGGCACTCGCGGCAACTTTTAATGATTGGAGATTTTTGAATTATCAAGCCGATGTCAAAGGGGAAGTTTTCGTGCCGTTTGGCAGATTGCGCGTGATTGAAAAAAACGGACGTGAACGACGGCTTGACGATAATCTGACGGCAGTGCGCCCTGTTTGGTCGCCTGATTCGGCAAAAATCGGCGAAGCATTTGATACGCAAGTGAGAATTTATGACGCAATCGGCGATACGCCAACGCAAGCCGCGATTCCGCTTCGCAACCAATTGCTTATTTCTTCAAAAACTTACGACGAGCAATTGCAATCAAAAGAACCTGAGGGAAATTCAAATACGAATACGAACACAAAGGCAAACATCAACACAAATCAATCGGCAACACCGGTAAATCAACCAATCGGCAGTTTGCCGGACGCAGCCACGCTAGTTTCGTTTAATCCGATAATAAATCTTCAATGGACAGAAGACAAACTGCTTTATTTGCAAACGGGTTACGTCAAAAATTTCAAAGAAGCAACCAACAACGTGCAAAGCTACCTGCGTTGGCATCGGTTGGCTTTCAGTCCGCAAGCGGTTACGCTTAAAAATTAAACTTTCTGGAGAATATATGAAAACTATTGCAGACATTTACGCGGCAAACGATAAAATCCGCGAACAACTTAAAAACACCATTTCAGATTTAACCGATGAACAAACATCGGTTTTGCCCGAAGGCGAAAAATGGACGATTGCCCATTTTGTCGAGCATATTGCGATTGTCGAAAATGGGATGGCAAAAATTTCCGCTAAACTTTTGACGCAAGCGCAAGCCGTCGGCAAACCATCGGATGGCACAGCAAAGTTATCGGAAAGTTTTGCCCAAAAAGCCGCCGGCGTGCGAGATATGAAGCTCGAAGCACCCGAAAGAGTGCGTCCGACGGGAACGCTGACGATTGCCGAATCTTTGGCTAAAATGGAGGAAAATCGACAATTGCTTAAAGATTTGCGTCCGCTTTTTGAATCGGTTGAATGTGCGGATTTTACCTTTCCGCATCCGGCTTTGGGCGAATTAACAGCGCACGAATGGTTGACGCTGATTGGCGGACACGAAGCGAGACATTTGCGGCAACTCGAAAATGTTATTGCCAAAGTGAGATAATAAAAAAAGCCTTGACCGCGGAGGGACGTGCAGTCAAGGCTAAATCTTCAAACAATTTTTTCGTAAATAGGGATGTATAATAACGACCATTGTCTGAAGCGTTGGTTGGATGGCTAATTTTAATCAGCCGTTGCCCGACATTTGCAATCAGCGCGAAGGTGCCGGAACATCCCCATTCAAGCCGAATTGTCTGAAATCGAATGTTCCATTAACGCTTCGCAAGATATACCAAACACCGTTTGACGGACGAAATACAGCAATATCGGTTTTGTTATCACCGTCGAAATTACCCGCTACAGGAATATCGTCGCTCAACCCGAATTGTGTCGCTTGGAAACCGTTGTCCGAACTTCGGAGAAGATACCAAACACCATTTGAAGGTCGAAAAACGCTAATATCCGCTTTACCGTCGCCGTCAAAATCGCCTCTGATGGGAACATCGCCGGCTAAACCGAACTGCACGGTACTAAATCCGCCATCGCTGCTTCTGAGCCAATACCAAACACCGTTTGAATGTCGGAAAACGACAATATCGTCTTTCCCGTCGCCGTCAAGATCAGTTGCAATCGGGATGTCATTGCTTAAACCGAATTGTGTAAAGATAAAGCCGGTGTTATCGCTCTTTTGGATATACCAAGTTCCGTTACTCGGACGAAAGACCGCAAAATCAGTGCGTCCGTCGCCGTCAAAATCGCCGCGAACCGGTTTGTCATCGCCAAGCCCGAATTGGAAGGCGGTTAATCCATTATCGGAACTGCGATTAACATACCAAATGCCGGAACCGTTTTGATTGCGAAAAACAGCCACATCAGTTTTGCCGTCGCCGTCGTAATCGCCCGAAACTACCTTGTCATTGGCAAGACCAAAGGAGCGTCCACCAAAACCTTCGCTATTTTGGGTATACCAAGTTCCGGTGCTTGGGCGGAAGACTGCGAAATCATCACTTCCGTCGCCATCAAAATCATTAACATTGGAATCATTTTGGAGTTGACCTCGAATTTCGCCGTTTGGATAGTTCTGCGTGCCGATTACCGCAGACCACAAACCAGTGCGAAGTTGTTGAACTTGGATCGCCGTAACGGCGATAGTAGCTGTTGCAAAGTTGCCGTTTCTACCGCCAATCGTTCCGAAATCATAAACCATGCTAGTCGTTCCGACGAGAGATTCAATTTTCGCAGTTGTTTGTGCGCTCGACAAATCGTGAAATTCACCCGTTATCGTTGCCTGAGTTTCGTTTTGGTTTAATAAAACTTTCACTTCGCCTCTGCCATTAGTTGAAACGGGCGGAGTAACCTGGCTGCCGTTTAATGTTGCTTCAAAAAATCTACCTTGACCGCTTGGTGTCGGTGTGCCTTGACCGCCGCCACTAAAAACTCCCGAAAGAATCGTTGTTCCACCGTTGTTGACCTGTATCGTCGAACCGTTGACAATCACCGGAACAGTCTGTCCATTGTCGCTGCGAAGCCGAAGTCTGCCTTCGTTTCCATCTAAAATCAATTGTCCGACCGAAACATTGTCAACCGAAATATTTAATGATGTTCCCGTCGGCAGATTTATCTGTCTGACACGAATGTCCAATTTGCGGCGACTGCTTTCAACTTCATATTCCGCATAACCATTTGGCAATACACCATTGACGGTTGCGCCGGTCAAAGCCGCAAAGAGATTATTTCCAGTAGGCGATGGAGAAGGCGACGGCGAAACGCTCGGACTTGGTGAGGGCGAAACACTCGGACTCGGCGACGGTGAGCCGGTTGGCGAAACGCTTGGCGACGGCGATGGCGAAATGCTGGGACTTGGTGATGGTGAGCCGGTCGGCGACACACTTGGCGAAGGTGTGGGCGTTGAATTGCCGCCACCGAACACTCCCGCGACAAGCGTCGTGTTGCCGTTTTTTACCTCAACTGTAGAGCCATCATTGACACTCGGCACATTTTGTCCGTCTTCAGTTTTGAGTCGGAGTTTAGCCCTTTGACTAATCAAACTAACTTGACCGACTAAATTATTATCTACAAAAAACCTTAAAACCGTTCCATCCGCTAAATTTACGTCTTCGGCTTCGATTTCAAGTTCACGATTTCCACTTTGATAAACTTCGTAAGTGGCATTGCCGTGCGGATTAATACTTCCGGTTGGCGATATTAAATTTGCCGTTCTCGTTAAAATTACAATCTCGCCTACCGCGTTTTCATTAGCGGAAACCATCATCGAAATCGGCATTGCCGACAAAACCAATGCCGCTATTACGATTACTATTACATTCAACATTTGCCCATGTTTGAATTTGCTTTTTGTTCGTTTCATTTTTTTACCTTCCTTAATTTTTATTTTGTTTATTCCGTATTTTTGTTTCAAAATACGGTTGTTCAGCTACACAGTGTGAACTGTTGAACGAGAAAGACAATCTTTAAAAAGAAAAAAGCCGACCTGAAATAGTCGGCTCTCAAAAACAAATTTTTCAATAATTCTGGTTCACTTTAATCCGAATTCTTCAAAACCGGCATTTGGTTTCAACAGTTGCGGAAGCAAACAACTTTGGTTATTCATAACCGCGCACCAAGCATCAACTCTTTCAGTTTGTATTCTGCCTCGCGTTGTAGAATTATAATCTATCCTCACACCTGTTTTTTTAACTTGGTCAAGCACTTGGTCAGGAGTTAACGCCGGAAATTTTGCCTTAACTAACGCGGCAACGCCGGCAACAATCGGGGCAGACATCGAAGTTCCACTCCAAACTCCATAGCGTCCGCCGGGAAGTGCGCTGACAATATTTTCGCCCGGAGCAATTACTCTAACCCAATCCCGATTAAAGGTCGAGAAATTTGACAGCGAATCGTAGCGAGTGCTTGCGCCAACACCTAATTCTCCGTCCAAACGTTCCGCCGCCGGATAAATCGGCAAATTATTTCCGCCGTTTCCTGCACCGGCAATCACGGCTAAACGATTTGCGCCAATTTCAGGAAATATTTTTCCATCAACAGTCAATCCATCGTCGCAAGCATCAAGCAAATCTTTCAGCACTTCGACATTCTGCGGATAACCGAAACTGATATTAATAATATCCGCACCGTTATTTGCCGCGAAAATTACCGCTTGCGTAACGCGCCAAAGTTCACCTTCGCCATTTGAATCTAAAATCCGAATCGGCATAATTTTAGCGTCCGGCGCGGTCAAAGCGACAATTCCGGCAACGTGTGTTCCGTGTCCGAAGGAACCTTGTCGTAAAACACCGACTTCGCTTGGGTCGTTGTCGTTATCAACAAAATCATAGCCCGGCACTAATTTTCCTGCAAAAGCCGGATGCGTCAAATCAATTCCTGTGTCAAGAATCGCCACGGTTACGCCCGCGCCGCGTGAACCGCCATTTTGGAGGTTGTGAGCTTCATTGAGCCGGATTCGATAAGGAAACCACTGTCGCTGATAGCCTTTGACACTTCTACCGACACTCCAAGAAATGCCGACACTCCAAGAAATTCCAATCGTCCACGGCAAACCATCTCTTTCTACTACTGATAATTTTCGGTTGACTTCCGGTTTTGCAATCCGCGTATCACTTCTCATTGCCGCAACAATTTGTTCGGGCGTTTGATTGCCGGTGATTTGCATCCGATACGTTATCGGAACGCCGGCTTGCCCGATTGGTGTCGGGTTAAGTCCGTATTGGGCAGCAACGGCAGGCAGATTAGACTGATTAGCAAGTTCAAAAATTACTTCATCCGGCACACAGTCATTACAACTGTTTATTTGTGACACAGTTTTCTGTCCAAAAACAGTATTTGTGAAAAATACGGTTAAAATCAAAATCGCCTGCAAAACACCACTTTTTATGAATTTATTCATTATCGCTTACCCCAAAATAAAATTGCGTGCCGTTGCGCTTTTTACACAGTTCATTAAATCTGATCAAAAAGACACATTCAAAAAAAAAATTATTGGAAAACCGGATTATTTTCCAACCAAAGCAAAAGGTGACCAGAAATACGGATGAAAGTTTTGCCTGATAAAGTTGCACTGCGCCTTTCTCAGAGCGGCGGCAGTCGTTTTGCCGTTTTGCATTTCCGTATAAAAATGTTTCATCAATTCGGTGGTCGCCCCGTCATTAACCGTCCACAAACTTAAAATCAACGAACTTGCTCCGGCGGACAAAAAACCACGCGCTAAACCCAAAATTTCGTCGCCCGCGAAAATTTTGTTCAAACCCGTCTCACACGCGCTCAACGTAACGACCTCCGCCTTTAATTTCTGTGAATAAACATCGCGCACGGTTACAAAACCATCTGCCAAATGAAGACTCGAAAACAAAGGATTTTCGGGGCGAAACTGACCATGACAAGCAAGATGCAAAACGTCAAAGTCGGGAGCATTTTCAATATAAGCCGAAAATGTCGCCATTTCGTCCGTAAAACTTTCGGATGTTTTGAAAATCTTTTCCAGAGCTTTGATTTCCTGATTAACAAAGGGAATTCGTTCATCGGCAAAACCGATTAACAGAGCGTTATTTAATTCCCGTGCCGGCTTCATCGAAAGTTTTTGCCAAACCGTCGCACTTGGCGTATAAACAACTTCCCGCGTTTCGATGACATAACTTTCGCCATTATGCAAAGCGTGAAACGGAACATAATGCGCCACGCCAACCGGAACGATGACCAAATTGCGTTTGCCGATAAAAGTTTCAAGCGGTTTCAATAGCTTTTCATACAATTTCCGCAGATAAAAATCGGCGCGTTTTTTTAGTTCGACAAGAAAATTATCCAAAACATTCGCGCCGTAACGCAGCGCACCGAACTGAAACTGCAAACTTTCTAAAAGCGTGAATATCTCATCTTCTTGCGCCAAATCCGCGACAAAACATATCTTTTTATCAGTAATTGCAAAAGCCGAAAGATTACCGCCAAAATTTATAAATTCGATGATAATTTTTTGTTTGCCAAGTAGATTTTGCAGATTTTTTAGTTCTACGTTTTGTCCGCTAACCTTAATACTTGGCGTGCTAAGGTTAGCGTTACTCATTTTTGTGCTGTTAATTTGCCGCATTACATCGGCAATCTGCTTTTCACGCAATTTGGCTTCACCCTGTAAATTTTCGATTTCCGGTTCGTCGGCGCGATTCAAAAGGCTGTAAAACCAATTCAATTCTTCGCGCAAATTTTGCAGTTTATTTTGCAGTTTTCCCGAATCTTCCGTCATTTCGTGAACGTCATTGAGATTTTCTGCCAAAGATCGCGCCCTTGCTTTTTCGATGTAGAAAAACGCTTTTCCAAATTTGTTTTCGGCAAGATAAATTCGCGCCAGATTTTGATATGGCGCGAGTTTATCCGCCAAAAACGCCATCCGAAATTCTTCTGCCGGAAGCGGTGCGCGTAGTGTTTCAATCAATTCGATTGCTTTACGAAAATATTTTTTTGCTTCGCTTGTGTCGCCTGTTTGCAAGGCTATGTTTCCCAACGAATTTAGCGAAAACTGGGCGATTTTTTTTTGTTCTTGTTTGCTTGCTTCGGCAAAAGTTTTTTCGAGAATGATTTTCGCCGCTTCATATTTTTTGAGATTTCTGAGCGTTTCGCCTTCCAGCCATTTTGCCGTTAATTTATGCCGGATGTTACCACTGTTTTCAAGCAATTTTTTCGCTTGATTTATTAGTCTTAAAGCATTTTTGTATTTTTGAGAATTTAATTCGAGATTTGCCTGCGTGAGTTTTACAACCGCCGCGCCGACATTATTTTTTTCCGCAACATAGAGACGCGCCGATTTTTTTAATTCATCTTTTGCAATTTTGGTTTCATTCAAAATAGCGGCAACGCGCCCGAAATTTGCGCGGGCGCGGGCTTCTTCGCTCTGCATCTTTAGATTTCTTAATTCGCTGCTAACTTTTTTGTAGATTGTAAAGGCTTCTTCGGCAAGATTTAGTTCGAGGTAAATACCGGCAATTTCCAATTCGGCAATTGCTGTTTGATGAGGCATATTCAAAATTTCGTATTTTTGGCGTGAAAATTCTAAGAATTTTAATGCTTGATTAAATTTTCCGCGAAACATTGCCAAATTTCCAATATGAGCTTCAATTTCGGCTTCGGTTACGAGCGTTTTTATTTCACGCGCCCGAACTAATGCCGATTCATAAAAAATTTCCGCCTTCCGAAAATTATTTTCGCTTACATAAACAGCCGCAAGATTATTTTCTATCATTGCTAACTGATGGACATCTGCTAATTTAGAAAAGCCTTCGTGCGCCAAGTAAAAATATTTTTTGGCTTTGTGATAAAGTTCGCGGCGATAAAAGAGATTTCCTATGTTATGTTTAATTTTTCCCGCCGCAAGTTCATCTCCGGTTATCTCGAAAATTTTCAGCGCAGATTGACCGCACTTGACCGCTTCGTCATATTTTCCCAAAAGTGCAAGTGCATAAAGTTTGCTAACTTGCGTTTGTGCCGCTTTGTAAGGATTCCCCAAAGCTATGAAAATTTGCGCTGCTTTGTCTAAATTGCTTATCGCCTTTTCCGTTTTACCTTCGGTCAAATCGGCAATGCCTTTTACCCAATTTGTTAAGGCTTTAACCTCTTCATCGGTAATAAATTCGGATAAAACTTCCAAAGCCGTTGCCGCCCGACGGGTTTTTTGCGGTTCTTTTGTCCAAGAATCGTAATAAGTGTTTTTTAATTCTTCGGCAAGTTCAAGGTCAACCAAATATGAATGTTTTTGCAACCGGGAACGATGAATTTCTTTATCGTTTGTTTCCAATAATTCCGCAATGAGTTCTTGACGTTGCATTTAGTAAATTTCAATCAAATTGCAAACCTTCAATAACAATTTCTTTATCGTCTTTTTGCAAATAAAGGTTATATTTTCCCTTTGGAATTTTCACAAACTTAAATTCGCTGATTTTGTTGGCGGACGTTTCAAAATCGCCGAGTTTAATTACGCCGTCGGCAAAATCTTCGCCGAGAATTTGCCCATGAAGTGAAAAACCGTTGTCTTCCTGTTTGACGCGCAAATCAATGCTCGCATCTCCGGCTTGAAAAAGCATTTGTCGTGCTTTTGAAGCCGATGCAGAACGCTCGCCAAAAGCGGCTTTGGTCGGTGATAAATCTATTTGCAAAACCGCCAAAACCTTTTGCGTTAAAGATTTTTCTGGCTTGGAAGCGCGTGTCAAAAAGATATTTTTCGACCAACTAATTGCGCCTTGCGGCGCGTCAACCGATGTATCTGTTCCCATTAAACGGATTATTTTACTAATAATTTGATCGTCAGTTTTGCTCATTAGCTTTATCATTTTTCTATGCCTCTCAAGCTAACAGTGCGATTTATTAGCCTAAAAAGACATTGTTAAACTAAACAACTATGCACTGGAAGTGCATAGGTTTGTCGTGGACTGAAAGTCCTTGTTCATTCTAAAATTATTGGGTCGTTA
>JANOXW010000451.1:0-8151 GCA_031418635.1 Acidobacteriota bacterium | reverse complement strand
CCAGCGGCACACCTGAAACTATCAGCAAAATTTCCGCCGAAGATTTACGCGCCTATCATCAAAAGAATTTGCAAACTTCGCGGCTTCTGTTGGTTATTGTCGGTGATTTAGATGCCAAGGAATTGCAAAAACTTTTGACCGAATCTTTTGGCAAATTGCCGCGTGGCGATTACAAAGAAGAACCATTTCCCGCGCTTGATTTTTCAAAAGCGACGCTCGATGTAACTTCCCGAACCCTACCGACCAATTACATTCAGGGCATTTTCAATGCGCCGGCTTTGGGAACTCCCGATTATTCCGCAATGCGCGTCGCAATGACAATTCTGCGCGACCGGATTTTTGAAGAAGTTCGCAACAAACGTCAACTTTCTTACGCGCCAAACGCTGAATTAAATAACTTTGCGGCAAACACGGCAAACATTTATGTAACGGCGGTTGACGCAAATCGGGCGGTCAGCGTTATGCTCAACGAGATAAAAAATCTTAAAACCGAAGCCGTTGACGACCAAGAGATTTCCGGCGTGTCGGGACTTTATTTGACGACCTATTATCTCGGACAAGAAACCAACGCGGCACAAGCCCTGGAACTTGCAAAATACGAACTAATCGGTGGCGGTTGGCGCAATGCGTTCACGTTTTTAGACAAAATCCGCGAAGTAACGCCGAAAGATATTAAAACAGTTGCCAACAAATATATGAAAAATATCCGTTTCGTCGCTATCGGCAATCCGTTGGCGGTAAATAAGGACATTTTCTTGCAAAACTAATATCAGTCAACAGTTATCAGTTAAAGAAGTTGATAATTGTTGACTGATAGCTGCCTATTGATCCGGTTTTTCCTTTCGGTCATTTGAACGCGAAGGCTGTTCTTTGGGTTCCGGTTGCGGTTTGTTTTCCTGCTTCGACGGTGGCGAATCGCTTTTTGGTTTTGGCGATTCGGAACGCGGTGGAGATTGACGTTGCGGCGGTTTTACCTCGTCATCTTCGCGGTTGCTTTTGTTTGGAGGCGAATAAATCAGCGGCGAATCTTTCCGTTTTTCATTACTTCGGTTGTCGGACTTTCCACCTGTCGGACGCACTTGCTCATCATCGGAGGGAGCTTTTTGTGGTGGTGATTTACTCGGATCCGAGTAAATGTTGTCTTGTCTGACGATTGGACGCGGTTCACGTTTAACTGCACCGGTATCCCGTTTTTCCGTTTTTACTTCGGAATCATCTTTGGCTTCATTCGGCGGACTTCTGTCAATCGGCGGACGATTGCCGTAAATGCGTTCTTTCCGCAGTTTGTCATCCATCGAAACGCCGGTTTTTCTATCGCTTGCGCCTGTTTGACGCGCTACCCGTTCTGTTCGCGGATTTTCAACCAAATTTTCCTTACTCACCTTGTCGAAATCTTTATATTCAGGCAGAAACGGTGTGTGTTCGATTTCCAGCGGTGATTTTTCCAAAACTTTTTTAGCAATTTCGGGAGGCGCAATCTTAAAATCCTTCTTGCCTTTGCCGAACTTGTTGGCATCAACTGCAACTACGCCCGTCGGTGGAACATAAATATCAACAGGTTCAGTATCGAATCTCGGACTTCTGCTATATGGCGGAAGTGGAGTCGGTGTCGGATTTATAATTATCTTGTTGTTATTGATAATTGTCGTATTATTGCGCCGACGATTATAGTCGTCATAGCGGCGATTATACGGCAACGGATACCAACAAATATTGTGTCCGACGGAGGCAAAAATCACCAATGCCGGCGACCACCAACTTCGCTGTCCGCGATATTGTCCGTAAGGCGACCAATACCAACCGTTGTCATAAACCCAACGTCCGTGATGATACGTCGCCCAACCCCACGGCTCATCATTAACCCACGTCCAACCGTAAGGCGGAATCCAACGCCATTGTCCGTAACGATACGGCGACCAATCGGCATAACTGTTGATTGAGTTTCGATAAGGTTTCCAAACATAGCCGTAGTTTTTGGTGAAAACCCAATCGCCGTATTCGTTCAAATCTTCCGCACCGTAGATGTCGCGGTCATAATATTTATCATAATCGGCATCGCGCAGACGTTTGGCAATAGTCGTATCTCGTTCAATCGCCCAACGGTCAAAATCGTCGGCATAGCGCGAAGTGTCCGTCGTTTCCCATTCGCCCGCGTTGTTACCATCTAAATAAATTCTGGCACTGCGTCCGTTGCGAAGTATAAAACCCGAATTGTCCGAATAGATTTGCGCCTGTGCGCCGTCGGTTACGCTGATGCGAACTTGTTTATCGTTTTTGTCGCCCGCGTCTATCCGGTAAATTCCCGCTTTTTGCACGGAAACCGTTGTGTTCGGTGCGTCAATCTCGAAATAACCGCGCTCTTTGTTAAATTCCAAAACGCGCAAACTCAAACTTCCGTTCGGCAGACTCAAAGCGATGCCCTCGTCGCGCAAGGTTGTAACTTTTATATAACCGTTTTCGGCAAGCCGCAGATACTTGCGACTGTCAAACTGAATCTCAAGCCGCGAATTTGAACTAGCGGCAATCTCATCGCCTTCGACAATCGGCAGATTGCTCGTGGCGCGTTCCCAATCCTGACTATCGGCGTGTCTGATTTGCACATCGCCACGCAAAAAACTGATTCGCGCAACTCGCGCCGTAACGTCCGGCGTTTCATCGTCGGATACATTTCCGAAGGCATTATTCAGAAATAAAATGGGGAACAGAAAAAATACCCAAAACAAATTCTTCGCTAAACGCATAAAAAATTCTCCTCAATTGTGCTTTTATCTCAGGGGAAAGTCAGGAAGCCGAATTTCTTCAACTTTTGTTTGCATTTACAAGCAAAAGTCATACCGAGAATTGAAAATTCGGTTGGCTCACTTTTTACACGGAGTTTGTTGATAAGAATTATTTACAAAAACATTTCTGTAACGCAAAATGTTGAAAATCGAATAAGCGCAATACGATATGGTGTAAATGATTTGTAATTTCAACTCGAAAACATCGGAAATTTTCAGCAATTTCTTCTAAAACCTTATTCTTTTGATTTTGCAACTAAAGCATTTGATTATAAACTTCTCTTGACAAAAAATTCTTTATTCAAGGACTTATTATTATGAAAACATTTGCCTTCGTTATTTTTATTATTTTGACTTTAACTTTCGCGGCTTTCGGACAAAAAAGCAAAACGACGACCAAAATTGATCCGACAAAAGGCGTGCGCGACGCTTTTGACCAACTCGTTGAAGGCATCAAACAGGTTGATTCGGACAAGGTGATGAGCGTTTATCAAAAGAGCGATAAAATACTTTTCTTCAACAACAATGGTTCGGCAACCATCGGTTGGGAAACGGTGAAGAAAAACCGCGACGCGCTTTATGCCAAAACCAAAAATGTCAGTTTAGACATTACAGGTTTGCGGGTTGAGATGCTCGGCAAAGATGCGGCTTATTTAACCTGCAAATGGAAACAGATGCAGGAATACGACGGCAAACTCGAATCGGCTTCGGGCAGAATGACGTTGGTTTTTAGGCAAATCGGCAAAGACTGGAAAATAATCCACATCCATACTTCGCCCGACAATCCTGATTCAACGCGACCTGTTTTTCCGTCAGAGCGCGAAAATTAGAGCAATTATCGAAACAGCGTCAGGCAGACTAAAAATCTGCCTGACATCTAATATTTAACGATATTTACGCTGTTGCTTATTGTCCGCCGGTGGTTGCAGAATCGGCGACTGGCACTTTATAAATAGTTAAATTAGCGTAACGGTGTTCGGTATCTTCAAAAACTTTCTCGAAGTTCTGCTGATAGACCGCTTCATTAAAATTGTCCTTAACTAAATTGTTTCCGCGCACACCGTCGTCAATGCCGATATAAGCGATGTTGTTTTCGTGAAGCAGTCGAATAAGTTCGTCAGGTTTGCGTTCCTGAAACATTTGCTTATACTTGGCTTCCCGCGCTCCGACATCATAGCCTGCCGTCCACGCGAACAATGTATAACCCAAGAAAATCTTGCGTCCAGCAAATAAAATCGGATGTGAAAGCAGAGTTTGAGTTAAGAATACATCCGAAGTTTTCGTATTCTCAAACACCCAAGTTGTCAAACGGTCATTTTCGTATGGCGAAACCAAATTTGCATCGTTATGCACCGGAAACAAATCTATGATCGCTCCAAAAACCATCGCCAATGCCAAAAAGACGGCTAATACTGAACTGATGACACTTTCTTTGCCGATGCGCCACAGCGCGTAAGCGACGTAAATACTTCCAAAAATGCCCCAAACATTAAGAAGTTTGTGATTATTAAAAGCATCTGTGCTGAGTTGCAGAATAAAAACGACCGGCAATAAAACCGATAATGCCAGAAAAAAGCGCAGATAAATTTTGGGAAGAAGCCACAATGCGATTATAATCAACAGCCATTTAAAACCGAAAGTCCATACGAGATACTTCAAAATTAGCAAAACCGATGGATTTGGCATCGTATAACCCCAATGAAATAATGATTGTCCGGTTTGTGCAATATTTCCCGACTTCAGCATTAGCACTTGCGGCAACGCAATGATAACCGCTGTCCCGACCAAACTTGCCATATAAAGCCGATACGGGAAAAAGAGAAAAATACTGCCAAGCACAATCAAAGCCGACGCGAAAACAGCACTATTCCAATAAGGTAATGCCCCAATTAACAAGCCGCAAAAAAGTATCGGTTGAATATCAACCCAAAAATCATCAGGTAATGATTGCCAAAAACTCTGTTTATCTTTTGTTGGCAAGACTTCTCTATTTTCCGGCAAAATTTCATCCTCAACATCCGGCGGAATCTCATCATTATCCGGCATAGTTTCGTCGGCTTCATTCAATAAGATTTCATTCTCATCGTCCGGCGCAATTTCGTAATTTTCATTCGATAGCAATTCGTTTTTTTCTTCATCATCGCCATCCGGCAAAATTTCATTGTCATTTTCTGTTGTAATTTCGTTTTCATCATCCGTCAGCAAAATCTCCTCATCTTCATCCGACAAATTTTCGCTAAGATCATCCGTCGGACTTTCGTCCTCTTCATCCGCTAACGATTCATCATCTTTATTCGACAGTATTTCATTGTCATCATCCGGCAAAACCTCACTTTCTTCAATTGCAGACGGTTCGATACTAACCAAAGATTTTTTATGCCGATAGAAATCAACTACAAAGACGAGAACCACAAAAAGAATGCCGACACCGCTAATGAGATGACGTTGGTTAGCAAAAACGCTAACTGAAAGTGCGCCCCAATTTTCTCCGCGAAACGCATAGCCGGAATCTAAAAATTCAGTTGATTTTATAATTGAACTAAACGCTTCGCCAAAATCCGGTTTAGACCAAAGAAACGGTATGTAAGAGAGTGAACTCGAAGCAAAAAAGAAAAGTATAGCGGAGATGCGCCCGACAATTCTTGATTCAAACAATAGTTCGGCAAATGTCATAATCAAAATCAGTAATGCCATCAGTGAAAGCAGACTGAGTAGATTGACACCCCACGCCAAATTAAGACCGAGAAATGCCAAATTCGCAGCTTGAAACCAAAAGAGAAAATGATAGCGCACCGTTTCACCGGCAAAAAAAGGATGTTCAGTAGGAAAATTATGTCCAACTACAAAACTTTGCGACAGTGACAAATTAGCTCCAAAATCACTCCAACTCTTAAAGCCGAATTCGATATTTCCGTCCTGAAAACCTAATGTCGCAAAAATCAGCCAACAACCGAAAATAAAGCAAATGCCAAGACATAACCAATCCCATTTGCCATCCCCGACCGGACGCAATCTGACGGAATCGAGATAACCCGAAGACCGTCGGCGCGGCATTTTAACGGCGGTTAGAATAAGCACGCCCAAAAATATAAGATTGCCCCAAATCAACGGTTGAGCGGTAAATGAAAAAGCCAGCGAACCGAGATAGGTGATGCAACTACTAAGCAATAATCCGACTAAAACCGAAGTTGCCAAACGGTGCTGAATTGAACTGAAACGGAAGAAATAACGGCAGATCCGATCGCCGAAATAAATCATTCCCAATAAATATAGAATCGCTAACATCTAAACTCCTTATGCAAGATATATGTGAATCAAGAGTAGAGATTAGCTACCCAAAACACTAGCAGTGCAAAGATTCATCAATCGTAAAACAGACTGTCAGTCTGTTTTTACCCGTTTTAATCACGACAATTATTATATCTAACGGGCGGAACAGGCTAACCGCCTACTCTACTCTTGGTTCACATTATTATGAATAAATAAGCAAGACAAAAAAAATCCTGCTTTCAAAAAAAAATCTTTTTAATTCTGTTTCGAGTGATTTTACATCATCTCACAAATTTCATCTAAGAGGCTTAGTAAATTAAGCTGTTCATTGAACTTGGACGAATTTAATTATGAATAGTGCCGGAAATAAAAACAATCAAATGGTAATCACGCTTATCAAATATGTGGATCAGTTGTCCGGTTATTACCAGACTCAGCCGGCAAACTTTTATCTTGCACGGTTTGCCGTAAGATCGGTATGACGGCTTCGATTCTTTGTGATACAGGCATCGAAGCAAGTATTTGATTTTTGCTCATAAATGGTTTCCAAAAGATGGCTGAAACGATTAATATTAACTTTAGTTTTGTTTAGTATCAAAGAGATATATCAAAAATTTATTACGACCACATATTCTTTTTTCCTGAAGTTTGAATAAAAAAATTATATTTATTATGACTGAGGTTTGATAATTGTCAAATTAAAAGTGTTTTGTCGTAACCTGTCGGAAGCACAACGAAAAAGGCGAAAAGCACACGACACTAATATATTCAAAAAATAATATTGTGGAAAAATCTTTAGTGATTGCGCTGGTTCTCGAAGGCTTTGCCGATGTGGTCTATGGTTCACGCTTTATGGTCAAAAGGGCGACGCGGGTTTTGTATTTTTATCATTATCTGGCAAACAAAGGATTGACATTTATCTCGAATCTGCTGACCAATCTAAATATGACGGATGTCGAAACCTTCTATATATAAGGCTTTTCGCGGCGAGATTATTCGCAATCTAATTATTACATCCGACGGTTTCGGGTTTGAAATTGAAGTTACGGCAAAAGTCGCCAAACTCAAGTGTGCTTTTTATGAAGTTCCAATCAGCTATTACGGCAGAACTTACGAGGAAGGCAAAAAAATAACGTATCGGGACGGGATTGCCGCGCTCTATTATATTTTGCGGTTCAATCTTTTTTGCAGTCGGGGGAAATCCTTCAAGAGATTGCCAAAAATGCCGGAAACCAAATCTGCCGCATTGATTTCCGAATAATATGAAGAAAAAATTCGAATCCATCGGCAAAGACTTTGAAGTATTTGGACAGAATTTCCGCCGCCAATCAGGTTAAAAGATATTTTGCTAAACCCAAGAATCCGCCTAAAATGACAACCAACAAAACATCAAGTTTGAAAAAATAGAGGGCGATGAACGATAAAATTGCCAAGCTCAAACCGAACAAATTTGTTTCCTGTTGCGGGAAAATTACCGCTACGCCGAACATCAACGCCAAATTCAAAATTACGCCGACGACTGCCGCCGTTACACCCGAAAGTGCGGCGGACAAATTTTGATTATTTCGCAATTTTTCGATATATGGCGCACCGACGAAGATGAAGAAAAACGACGGTAGAAATGTAACGTAAGTTGTAATGAGAGCAGTAAAAATCGCGCTTAAAGTTTGACTCGCAAAAATCGGATTGTTCCAACCGATCATAAATCCGATAAATTGCAAAACCATAATCAGCGGTCCGGGCGTAGTTTCCGCCAACGCCAAACCGTCAACCGCTTGTGCCGAAGTCAGCCAACCCGCGCTGACCGCCGCTTGATTGACATACGCCAAAACTGCGTATGCACCGCCAAAAGTTACAAATGCCGCTTGCGTGAAAAAAAGAAAGGTTTTTGTTGCAATATTGTCAAAACCAAACAGAATGACAACCGCGAGAAAAGGCAACAGCCACAAAACAAAGCAAGTTGAAATAATTTTTAATGTTCGGTTTTCGGTCTTCGGTTTTCGGTCTTCGGTTTTCGTTGATTCATCGAACTTTGAACCTTGAACCTTGAACCTTGAACTCAAAAAACCGACAATCGCCGCGCCCAAAACAATCAGCGGAA
>JANOXW010000450.1:0-6367 GCA_031418635.1 Acidobacteriota bacterium | reverse complement strand
CCGCGCGGGTCGGTGCGGGGTAACGCTGGAGAATTGCCAAACCCGCCGGGTCGATAATCGGTCTACCGTTCACTAAAACATTGTATAGGTCGAGGCGGTTTCCGGGAATCGCCGGACGCACATTTGAAGGCAGACGCGGGTCATAGATACGTATCGGCTGACCGCCGTTGATTCGCGCCACATCAGGGTCGCTGGTGTTGAGCAATTCGCTGAAATCACCGGTTCGCATCCGCAAGGTCGGCACAGTTACGCGCGTATTAAATCCCAACCGTAACCGGTAAACTTCATAAAGAAAAAAGAAAAAAGCCCGGTCTTTCAACTTATGAACAAACGGAGTTCCTTCACCAAAACCAGGAATGTAAATCGGACCGCCGACGTTAAAGCCGTAATTATTTCGATTATCCCGGTTGCGCGGATTACCCTCGCGGATATTGTCGAGCCTATTAGCGTTAAGAACTTCATTTCGCAAAAATTCATAGCCTTCGCCGTGAAATTCGTTAGTGCCGGATTTAAAACTGAAATTAACGATGCCGCCCGATGAATTGCCGAATTCAGCCGAATAGCTACTGGTCGAAATAGTAAATTCTTTAAAGGCGTTTGGACTCGGCGCAGTTTCACTAAAAAACGTGCCGTTTTGTGTTCGGCGCACACTAGCTCCGTCAACCAAAATCTCTGTGCCGCTGGCTTGACCGCCGCTGACTCGGAATTTTGTCGTGTTATTTGAACCGTCCGGCAAACCCGAACTGACGTTGCTGTCCAAAAAGATAAAAGAAAGCGGTGTGCGTCCTTCGGATTCGCCGCCGGTCAAGAGCGGTAATTCTCTGACTTGTCGTTCATTAACATTCGATTGACGAACCGGTGTGTCGCTATTGATAGTAACTGCCTCGGCATTGACCGTAACGACATTGCCGGAAATTTCGCCGATTTCAAGTTTAACGACCAGCGATTGTATTCCCTGCACGTCAACTTTGATATTCTCGACGCTGGTGCGTCTGAAACCCGACGCTTCGACTGCCAACTGATAAAGTCCGGCTTTGAGTTCCGGGATAACGAAAATGCCGCTGTCGTTGCTCGTTACTTCGCGTGTGTCGCCTCTTTCCAAACTGGTGGCAATCACTTTTGCGTTCGCAATAACCGCATCATTTTGGTCGGTAACCGTTCCGCGAATCGTTCCGCGGTCGCTCTGTCCAAAGACGACGCTTGCTCCGGTCAAGACCAGCATTAGTAACAAAATCACAGATGACTTAAATAGTTTCATATTTCGCCTCTTAGCTCGAATAAATTTTTAGAAATTTCGATAATAGCTGTCACGATAACGGAAAATAATTCGGCTATCGTTGGAAATAATGTCAAACTCGCGCGCCATTGCTTTTTTCGGACTTCACGACTAACGTAAAACTTCCCCAGTAGGAAATAAAAGAACGTTTTCTTCAAATACTTCTTATGAGGTTTATCACTGACGTAAGCGTTTAACTGAATTATTTGTAACATAGTTATAACGACCTGTCAACAAAATTCCGACAATTTTTTTAATTAGAATTTAGAATCGCTCTTTGATGAATAAATTGGCATTTTTCTTTAATCGTTGATGAAAAAATCTCGGGCTTAAACAATCTACTTTTCCAACAGGCGGCATAGTTTTTCAGTTTTTGCTTAAATGCCAAAATTCTGTGTGTTCGATTGACGCATTCGGAGTCAACCGTTCGATTGGCGCGAGCGTTTCGATTTCGATAAAATCTCCGGCGGTGTAAATTTCCGTGTTTGAATTCATATCGGGATAGACGGCGTTTTCCAGATATTCGAATTTTTTGACAAATAAAACTTCCGGAAGTTGATACTTAACCCAGCCTTGTTTATTCAGAACGCCGATTTTTTGCGGCTCAGATTTATTTTTATCAACCTGAAGACGAATAACTTCCTTATCAAATCGCCAACGCGCATCGCTCAAATCCGTGTAAGACCAAACAGTCAAATTTCGCACGGGAAGCAGGGTTTCCGCGCCGTAAGATACAAAAGGTTCGTTTGGAATCAGAACTTCCCCGCCGCCGCGCATAATCGTCAACGCCCACGCCGCGAGTTCGATTTCTCGTTCGCCGAGATTGATGATTTTGTGATTTAAACTAACACCGCTTCCTTTTTTATCCAAAATTACCGTAATTTCTTTTTGGGTTTGCGTGACAATTTCAATCGGCTGAATGAGTCGAATCGAGTTTTTTTGTTCGTCAAATTCATA
Source organism: Acidobacteriota bacterium (assembly GCA_031418635.1). Taxonomy (GTDB): domain Bacteria; phylum Acidobacteriota; class Blastocatellia; order Pyrinomonadales; family Pyrinomonadaceae. Next base: position 4,134 of record JANOXW010000450.1, on the reverse strand, counting down.
CTCAACCGGCGAATTATCGGGCGCGTAGGTGTTCGGCATATTTTCCGGCGCAATCCAAAGACGATGTCCGCCGTAAGGTTTAAATTTGCCGAGTGCGGTTTCGACTTTTGCATTGGTGTAAATTCCGAGAACATTTTCGTCGCCGACGTAATTATAAGCAATTATACGCGGACCGAAATCAATCGTTACGACAATTTCAACTTCGCCGTTGGATAATTGGATACAGTTTTGAAAATCTTGATATTTAATCTTTTCCATTAGATATTCTGATAAAGTGTAGTAGAAAATCAAGTTCATTGAAAATTTGGTAGTGGTTCAAGAAAGAGAGAAAAGATATACTCTCTTAATGGTCAAACTAAAATGTTATCATTGTCAAAGCGAAAACCTTGTCCGTAACGGCAAAACCGGCAACGGCAAACAACGCTATTTATGTAACGGTTGCGGCTTTGGTGAGCCGTGATAATCCGCAATCGAACAGCTATTCGGCAGAAGAACACGAACAGATTTTGCGAGCTTATAAAGAACGCTCATCTTTGCGCGGCTTAACGCGGACTTTTGGCGTAGCACGAAATACCGTCAGCAGTTGGCTCAGGAAAAAAAACTCGTGATGCCGGATTTGGAAGAAACTTTGGTGATGCCGCCGGATGCGCCAACTTTAGAACTCGATGTAATTAGGGTCATTTGTTCTCAAGAAAGCCGCCAAACGCTGGATTTGGATTGCGCTTTGCAGAGAAACCCGCCAAGTTGTCGCTTTTGTCATCGGTGACCGCTCCGCCACGACTTGTCGGAAATTGTGGGGGGAAATTCCCGCAGTATTTCGGCAAGCGCACTGCTTTACCGACTTTTGGGAAGCCTATCAGTTGGTGATTCCGCCTGAACAACATACTGCCGTCGGGAAAGAATCCGGTGAAACCGCCCAGGTCGAGGGCTGGAACAACACTTTGCGGCAACGCTTGGCACGGTTTGTCAGAAAAACGCTTTCGTTTTCAAAGATCGACGTAATGCACGAGATATGTTTATTTTTATTTCTGAATCGCTATAACAATGAATTAGCTCTCTCTTTTGATTGAGCCACTACCCTGTCACTTAATAGCTTCAAACCATGGCGGAAAGTCTCCGTGTTTTCTTTGTAAGCAGAGCGAAGACGTTCTGAGTATTCGGCTAATGCATTTTCCCGATTTATTTTTAATTCTGCAATTTCTTTTTCCGTTGGCGAAAAAGTTTTCAAACTCGGCGTGTTGATGTAGTTCAAATCGAGAGATGCCTTGCTGTTGGTAAATTTTCAGTTTTTGTCTGAATGAAAACTTTGTTAGTGTCGGAAGACTTTAAGGTTTTGTTTTTTTCCGTATCAACACTTGGTTCAGCCGCTTTTGGAACTTGGATCTGCTCTTTAGTTTGATTATTGAAACCGATTGACACGGGTTTTCCGCCCAGATAAGCAAAAGTTTTGGGAGCTTTTTCTTGTAATTTAGCAAGTCCGGTGCCGAGTCCTGCTTTCGGAATGACAACGGTCTTATGGGGCGGAATTTTACTAAAGGCTTCGTCAATGGCTTTTTTATTGGCGGTAAATTCCTGATCGATAAAAAATGAGTTTGGATTATTGTTCGATGCCTTTTTGGTCGGGATGCCTACCGAATTTTCTTCACCGCACATTTCTTTGGCTTGTCCGCCTAAACCCTGTCCGGTCAGATTATCACCGAAAATAAAATTTTTGTCTTTTTCGGCGATAACTTCATCGCGGGTAATATGTTCCTGGATTTCAAGTTTTCTCGGCTCGTGTTTTTGGTTCTTGATAAGATTTGCCGGAACATTTGTTAATGAATCTTGAGATCGATGAACATTCAAGTTATTAGTTTTTTCCGATACATTTGACATAACATTTAATTACGCTGTTTGCGAAAGGCAATTTTTATGCCTTCTTTGTCAAATAAATTGAATTTAAGTTTTTGCTTGAACTTTTACTTAGACGTGCGTTTAAAATATTTACTAAATTATTGTTTTATTGGTTGAAATTCATCCATCAAACGGTTAATATACAACTATGTTTGAGCGATTTTTACAACCATTAGTAGCAAATGCCTTGGAAGACACTCCTGTAATTTTGCTGATTGGAGCTAGACAAGTTGGTAAAAGCACTTTGACACAAAGCCTTAAAACGGATATTTATCAACCAAATTACCTGACGTTTGATGACCCGACCTTGCTTAGTGCGGCGAAAGGGAATCCGATGGGTTTTCTTGAATCGGTAAAAACACCGGTCATTTTTGATGAAATCCAAAGAGTTCCCGAACTCTTCTTACCGATAAAAATGGCAGTTGACAAAAAAAGGGAAGCGGGAAGTTTTCTTTTAACAGGCTCGGCAAATGTGTTACTGATGCCGACTATTGCCGATTCGCTCGCCGGCAGAATTGAAATTCTTAATTTGCGCCCGCTTTCACAAGGTGAACTGGAAGGGGATCAAGAAGATTTTATTGATTGGGTTTGCGACGATGAATTTGAATTACCGACCGCCAGGTATAGCGAAGACCGCGAAAATTTGTTTGAACGGATGCTCACCGGAGGTTATCCTGAAGTTGTCCAGAGAAAAACTGCCAATCGCCGCGAGGCTTGGTTTAATTCATATATCGCCACACTTTTGCAAAGAGACGTTCGAGATTTGACAAATATCGAGGGTTTAGTAGATTTTCCGAAACTGCTGACCATTCTGGCGGCAAGAGCCGGCGGGCTTTTAAATTATGCCGAAGTTTCGCGCACCAGCGGACTGCCACAAACAACGCTCAAAAGATATATTACCTTACTGGAAAACTTGTTTCTAATCGAATATTTACCGGCATATTCAGGAAGTTTAACTAAAAGAATGATGAAAACGCCGAAATTGTTCTTTACCGATACGGGTTTGCTTTCGTATTTACAAAATCTAACTTGGGATAAAATCAAATTTGAACCAACGTGGGCAGGACTTTTGACTGAAAATTTCGTTGTTTCGGAATTGAAAAAACAATTGGCGTGGAATAAAACACGAGTTCAGATGCTTCATTTTCGCACTTCAACCGATCAGGAAGTTGATATTGTGCTGGAGATGCCGAGCGGCGAAGTGGTCGGAATTGAAATAAAATCGGGAGCAAATTTGAATCGGGATGCTTTTAAAGGTTTGCGGATTTTGGAAAATGACCTGGGCAAGAAATTCAAACGTGGAATTGTAATTTACACTGGCAAAAGTGGCATCGCCTTTGATAAAAATATGTTTGCTATCCCCATTAACAGAATTTGGAAAACAAAAAATGATTGATAAAGTTGTGCTTAACCATTAAGACTTTTTCAGTAGAATTTCCAAAAGTTGTTTTTGTTCATCAAGCAAATCCCTTTATGTTTCAATAATTTTGCTTTGTTCAACATTGAACCGTCTCAAAACTTCCAATTTATTTTGACTTTCCTGCATAATCGGCGTTCTTCAGTATGGGAATACCGCTGTTGGCAGTAGGCATTGAGTTACGGTCGGTTAAGATTTAGAATACTAAAGGATAATTCGCCTGTTTGAGTAAAAGCCAGTAATCGCCCACCATCAGTTTGCCAGAAATGATTCTCAAAAAATTCGCGGCGCGGATTCCAAAGTTGGAGATCATCCGATATTTCTATCCCAAAATCGCCTTTGTATAAGTTGCAACGAACGCTGGCAGTAAACCAAATTTTCAAGTTCATCACCCCCATTTTGTGATTTGCGGCGGAAATGGTCAACAATTAGTTCGCCTCGGTGTTGAGGAAGGAAAAGAACAAAAAGCGACGCTGTTCGTATAATAAGTATTATGCGTCTAGTTTTGTTCTCTTAACGGTCTCAACCCTTTTCTCATAACATTTTCTTCAATATTGAAATAATATCTGCCAGATGGATTAATGTGAGCGAATCTGGCAGGTGAGGTGTAATTCAAATCTTCGTCATTGATTTTGATTCCTCCAATTCTTAACTGATTGACAGCGGCTTGAAGATAAACTGTATTCCATAACACGATCGCATTTGTTACCAAATTCAAACAGTTAGCTTGAGTTTGCTGTTCTTCGGGAAATCGCTTGCGGATGTTTCCTTCGTTAGCGAAAAGCAAAAATCTTCGGAGCGAGTGTAACAATTCCCCTTTTGTA
>JANOXW010000449.1:0-1742 GCA_031418635.1 Acidobacteriota bacterium | reverse complement strand
CCAGCCGTCGTCGCGCCCGAAATCGTTCGTGCCGCGCCACCTGCCGGAGACATTGTGATTGAAGTGTAATCCGCAGTTGCGGCATCGTTACCCGCGAGGAGTAGTGCCGTTGTCGCTCCTTCCGATGTATCGCCGCAAACGTCAATTGTTATCACGCCCGTGTGGATTACGCCGCCATTTATCGCCGTAAAAGCCGCGCCGAGCGTTGCATAAGCCGTTGGCGTTCCGCCAGCAGTTCCGGTTGAAGATTCGACTTCAATCGGTCCCGCCGTGTCGCATACGCCCGGGGTCAGCATTGGCGGCACGGTCGTTTCCTTGACCGTTTCCGTATTGTTTTCCGCCGAAGCAGTGGCAAAACCGAGCCATTCAAAACTGTTGCTCAAGGTCGCCGCATAGACGAAACTCGAAATAAGAACCAATGTAATTGCCGCTAAACCGATGCGGAATGAACGCTGACCAATACTTTTACGCATAACAAACAATCCTCTCTTTCCTCTAAATTTTATTTTTTCTTGAACACGAAGCACACCAAAGACACATTCCATTTGCAACTACGGCAAACAAGAACGAGTCTTTTTTAGTTAAGTTTTAATTATGGTGCCAAAACTTCATAAATGCTGAATTTTGTCTTTTTGTCTGACTTGTTGTTTTTGGGGCAAGAACAACAAGTCGAATAATTTTGTTTATCGGTAAGAGGTTTAAACTGCAAACTTAATCTTTCCGGTTGAACAAATCAAACTCAAATGATTCTATTGTGGAAGCAATCGGGAGTAGCTACAAACAGTTGATACTAACAGACTTATAGTCTTATTTAAGATGTTTTTATCAATTGTTGGGAAATAGACGCATTTTGAACTGATGAAGCAAAGTATAGTTATATTTATTTGATTGTCAAGTAAATTTGAGCTATTCGCCAACTATTTTTATCGTCCGCAAACACGATATATCTGCGTAGTTGGAAAATGCGTTTGAAGAGCTGTATCATAATTTGTTTTTTTATTTCGCGTTTTTTAGCGTTATTTCGCGGAAAAAAATTCTTTCTTTTATTTCCGATAATGTCTGATTTTATGAATTTTCATTCGACCTGAAAACATCTTCTAACCTGCTTAGTTGAATAAACACTTATTTCATTTAATACTTCGCCAAACGTCGCGCCGCTTCGATGATTTCCACGACTTGCGGCAGAAAATAATCTTCCATTGTTGGCGCAAAAGGGACAGGCGCGTCAATTGAAGCAATTCTGATGACGGGCGCGTCGAGCCATTCAAACGCTTCTTCGGCGATGATGGCAGAAATTTCGCCGCCAATTCCGCCGGTCAGACTCGCTTCGTGCAAAACAAGGACGCGATTCGTCTTTTTGACCGTCGCCAAAATCGCTTCTTTATCAAGCGGTGCAAGCGAACGTAAATCTATCACTTCAACATTTAAGCCGTCCTCTTTTTCTAAAATATCGCTTGCATCGAGGGCGTTCAAAACCTGTGCGCCGAAGGTGATGATTGATAAATCTGTGCCTTCGCGGGCAGTTCGCGCCTTGCCGATTTCGACAATATAATCATCCGTCGGTAATTCTTCGCGCAGACGCGGCAGACGATAAAGTTTTTTATGTTCAAAAAATAACACCGGATCAGGATCACGAATCGCGGCTTTGATTAAACCTTTCGCGTCATACGCCGTTGATGGCTCAACCATTTTCAAACCCGCAGTATTGAGAAAAAACGATTCCGCGTTCAAAGAATGAAACG
>JANOXW010000448.1:0-14621 GCA_031418635.1 Acidobacteriota bacterium | reverse complement strand
AAATCAAAGGTTTGCTGACTACTGCCATTGTCGAATCAAAGCGTGGTGAATACGAACCGGCGCGGAAAGATACGAGCGATTTTTTTACGCGACTAATCGCCGAAATTGACAAAGGCGACGAGAGCGCATTAACCGAAACGGAACGCGGCAAATTGAAACCGATTTTTGTCAATCGGGACAGCACAATAACGATGCTCGCCCAACGCGACCAAGCCTCGACTGAACGCTTGACCGATATTTATGTAACTTATCAGCAAGCCGTCGGGCAAACGCTTTCTACTGCACCGTCGGTTGCACCAACTTCGGCAACAACACCTACGCCTTCGCCCACTTCGTCTCCTGCTTTGCCGACAGCGCAACCAACTCAATAAATTGGTTAAATTAAAAGTTCGATGTTTCGCGGTTTAGTCATAATAGTCTTCTATGCTTAAAGAAAAATACGAATTTAACCTTTTCGCCGACTATCATCAATTTTATTTGCAAGACGAAGAAGCGCATGGCGATTTATCTAATAGTTGGACGAAACAAGCAAGCGAAGATTTATTAGCTCTTGCGCCCGGTAATATTGGCGTTGGAACAGTCCGCGATATGAATGTTCCTGTTATTGTGGAAATTCACGACTGTGAACCACAAGAAGAGTTAAATTCGTGGCATCACATAACCGAATGTAGTATTGACATTCCTTCGGGAAAGATTGTTGTTGCGGGTTGCACAGATTATTTTCCTGACGCATCTCGCATTTCGGTTAAACCCGGAACTTATCGGGCGCGAATTTTTTATGGTGGAATTGACTCGTTAAGCGAAGACGACTTGGACGGGGACGACAAATACAAGGTTGCGTTGTGGCGTGGTGAAACGACAAGTCCGAAGGTTGTTAAACGGCGTGTTGAAAATTAACACGCACTGAAAAATCATTGAACGTGAGGCAGAAAAAGTGATTTTATTATCATGTGATTGAGGTATTTAATTGAACGTAACACATTTGTATTGTTCAGCTTGCGGCACAAATTACGAGGCGCAAAAACTACATAACCTTTGCGTGTGTGGCAAGCCTTTGATGGTCGCTTACGATTTGGATGCGGCGAAGGAAACTTTAACGAAAGAAGCGTTGAAATCGCGTGTTCCGACGCTTTGGCGATATGAAGAAGTTTTGCCGGTTGAGAATAAGCAAAATCAACTTTCGCTTGGTGAAGGAATGACACCGCTTCATAAAGCCGAAAAACTCGGAAAACAAATTGGTTTATCGCAACTTTTCATCAAAGACGAATCGCTCAATCCGACGGCTTCGTTTAAGGCGCGTGGGATGTCGGTTGCCGTTTCGATGGCGAAAGAACTGGGCGTAACCAAAGTTGCCGCACCTTCGGCGGGAAATGCAGGCGGCGCGTTGGCAGCTTATGCGGCTTTGGCGGGAATGGAAGCACATATTTTTGTGCCGCAAGACACGCCGAAAGCAAATATTATCGAATGTTTGGCGTTGGGCGCAAATGTTACTTTGGTTGACGGTTTGATTACCGATTGTGGAAAAATTGTCGCCGAAAGAAAGGACGCGGAAGGTTGGTTTGATTTTTCGACTTTGAAAGAACCGTATCGTGTCGAAGGCAAAAAGACGATGGGTTATGAACTTGCCGAACAGATGAATTGGGAATTGCCCGACGTAATTCTCTATCCAACCGGAGGCGGAACAGGTCTTATCGGAATGTGGAAAGCGTTTGACGAGATGGAAGCAATTGGTTTGATTGATAAAAAACGTCCGCGAATGGTTGTCGTGCAGGCGACGGGTTGTGCGCCGATTGTCGAAGCGTTTCAGCAAAATTTAACGGCGGGCGTAGAGATTGAAAATGCTCATACGGTTGCTTCGGGCTTGCGTGTGCCGAAAGCCGTCGGCGATTTTATTATGCTCGATATTTTGCGTAAAAGCGGCGGAACTGCCGTTGCCGTAACCGATCAAGAATTAGTCGCAGATGCAAGAGAAATTGGCAAGTATGAGGGAATTTTTGCCGCACCCGAAGGCGGTGCTTTACTTTCTGCGCTTAAAAAATTGATTGCCGATAAATGGATAAATCAATCCGACCGCGTTGTTTTATTCAATACAGGTTCGGGAGTCAAATATTTGGAAGCGTTTGAATAATCCTTAAAAAAAGGCGCGGCTTTTATAAGTATCAAGCCGCGCTTGGTAGGTCTATAGGTTAGGCAAGTTGGACGGGGATTTAATTATCGCTTGAATTTGTGCCAAACGATATTGCTGGGGGATAATAAAATGGTCCTAATGTTTTCATTACTTGCGTATCAAAACGCTTGCGTGCGCCGCAGTTTAGGCAGGCGCGATATGAGCCGTTCCGATTTGTAAATGGACGGCTAAGTTGTTTGTGCCAACAACCGAAAAGTTTGCCAATAAGTCCGATTTTGTTGCCAAATGCTCCGTTGGTTCGGTTGAGTAGTGATTCTGCGATTCTGTTTTGTTCAAAAGTTGCTTGCATTTTTTCGTTTTCTCCTCACATTAAATTTCAATGCGCGTTTCCTTATCTACTAGACGCATCAAGGGGAAAGTTTTGCATATCTTTTGATGAAACTATGCTCGAAAAGTTTGTCCGTTTCGCTTAAGAAACTGAAAATAAACATTTTCTTGCATTTAATTTTTCTTTCCCTTTCTTTAATTCCGCAACTTCGCTAAATCTTCCATAGTGATTTAGAATAAAATGTATGAAAAATTTGTCAGTTAAAATTTTGCTTGTTTTGACGCTATTTATTAGTTTGGCATCTTCGGTTTTGGCTTGGGATGATACGGGACATAAACTTACAGCGTATATTGCTTGGGAACAGATGTCGCCGCAAGCCCGTGAAAAAGTTATCAAACTGCTTTTAAGTGCGCCCGAAAATTCGGATTTGAGCGTTTTTTATTTACAAGATTCGCGGTCTGATGAAGTGAAAAAGCGCGAACTTTTTATGATTGCCAGTACTTGGGCGGATATTGTTCGTGATAGAAAATTTAAGGTTCGCTACGAAAAATATCATCAAGGAAATTGGCATTACGCAGATACTTTTTGGCGCGAAGCCAATGGAAAAGTTGAAATTATTGATGAATCAGAAGAATCAACCGGCAAAGCTGTCGAACAACTTTTCGCATTTGATAAATCCTTGCGCGATGCTAATGTTTCAGATGCTGACAAGGCAATTGCCTTAGCTTGGATTTTGCATCTCGGCGGCGATATTCATCAACCTCTGCATACTTCGGCGCGTGTAACCGACCTCGAACCAAAAGGCGACCAAGGCGGAAATCTTTTTCTGCTTTCACCAAAAGATGCTAAAGGCGAAAACCGCTTAAATCTGCATTGGTATTGGGATTCGATTATCGGGCGTAACATTCCGCGCAAAAATGATGCTTGCGATTCGGATTATCTTCCCACTATCGCCAAAAAAATTACCAAAAAACATCCGTTTGCAAAAATGCAAAGCCGCCTTGAACTCGGAATGTTTGATAAATGGCAACAAGAGAGTTTTCGAATTGCTTCAACCGAAGTTTTTCCGCCAACCTTGAAGCGTTATGAAGTTCCTTCGGAAGGTTATAAAAAACGTGCTTTTGCGATTTCGCAAGAACAAATCGCCCTCGCAGGTTATCGTTTAGGGCAAATGCTCAATCAAATTTTTGGGGAGAATTAAGTTTTAGCAAAAAATCAAGAATTTAGGCACAAAAAGGCATAAAAACCTCAAAAATTTAATTCATAATTTTTTGAGGTTTTTGTGCATAAATTCTTGATTTTTTTTTGTAGATATTCTAAATCATTTCAACATCTGCGTCGGTTTGTCTTTTTTTACCGAAGAACCACGCGATAAAGATTGAAACAACGTACAAAACCATCATCGGCGCGGCAAAAAGCATCATATTTGGAATATCGCCCGTTGGCGAAACTACCGCCGCAACAATTAAAATAACGACTAATGCAATTTTCCAACCTTTGACCAACATTTTGGCTGTAATCAAACCGATTCTGGCTAAAACGTAAGCAACAGCGGGCATTTGAAAAATAATGCCCATCGCCAACATTATGATTGTAATCAGGTCAAAATAATCACTTGCGCGAAGAAAGAGGCGAAAATCTTCGCCTAGACCAAGCAGATATTTTACCGCCGGCGGAAATAAAATGTAATAAGCAAATGCCGCGCCTAGGACAAATGAAATCGAGGAAAGTGCAATAAACGGAGTAACGTAAGCGCGTTCGTGCCGATAAAGCGCGGGCGAGATAAATCCCCAAATTTGAAACAGCAAAAATGGAATCGAAACCGCCACCGCCGCATACAACGAAACCGTTACATAAAGCGTGAAAGATTCGGTTGCCGTCGTTACGATCATACGTTCTTCTGCGCTGGCTTCATTTTTGTCCAGCGCATTAAAATCCACGGGCAAACGAATACCTTTTGGAATTATCGCGTTGTTTGTGATTATCGCTTCGTCGGTAAAAAGTCCAAGATTTTCTTCGGCATCCTTGCCCACGATTGCCAAAACAGATGTGCCGGGCGAAACAACCGTAATTCCGAGTTTTGTAGCGCGGTCAAAAACATATCTTCCTGTGTCGCCTTGCTTTAAATTAACCAACGAAAGAACTTTTTCATCTCCTGTCAAGCCTTTTTCGGGAATTTCACGCCGTTCGGCTTCGGAAAGTGCGCGACGAATCGGAACTGATAAAAAATCGTAAATTTTGTCGGATACAAACCAACACAACATAAATGCAAGAACTAAAACAATTACGGAATTTACAAGGCGACGACGAAATTCGTCCAAATGTTCTAAAAACGACATTTGACCGCCCAAATTTTCTTTTTGATTTAATCTATCGGATTTCATCTTGAAAGGAGTTTTTTGAATTGATTTTTACAACCAATCGCGTTTTTCGTCAACGGTTTTCTCGGCTTCAAGTTGTTTAGCAACTTGAACTTCTTGGATTGGAAGATTTTTTTCAAATTCTTCCTTATTTATTTCTTTTATTTCAGGCGCGATGATTTCATTATTACTCGAAACCGAAGTTCTTTCGACTGTATTTTTATTTTCAATCGGAAGTCCTAAATATCCGATTGATCCTACGTCTGCACTGTTTTTGTCGCCTTCAAAATCAACTTCTTTTTCCCAAGTTCTTTTGAATTCATCAGTTGAGCGTCGGAATTCGCCCATTGTTTTAGCAATTGTGCGGGCTAATTCAGGTAATTTTCGCGGACCAAACACCATTAAAGCAATTACCGCTATCAAAAGCAGTTCCGATGTCCCGATTGATTCAAATATGAATAAATAATACATTTTTTTACTTCTTGTTATTCAACCTCAATCAGAAATTCTGCAAAAGGTTCAACGCTTCCTATTATTTTCGCACCTTTAACTTTCTTTACAAAATACTCCGCTTTAGTTTTTTCCAAACTTATCAACAATCCACCCGCGGTTTGCGGATCAAAAAGCGCACTTTGCATTTCCTTAGTTACATTTTCACTAAAAACAACTGTTTCGCTAACATAAACGCGATTATTTTTGTCGCCTCGCGTCAACATTTTTTGTTCAATTAATTCTAAAACATCAGGCAACAACGGAACTTTGTCAGATTCAATCCGAAATGTTACTTTGCTTGCCTTCGCCATCTCATACGAATGTCCGAGAAGCCCGAATCCAGTTATATCTGTGCAACCATTTGCGCCAACTTCCTGCATCACTTTTGATGCTTCGCGGGCAGAAATAGTCATTGTTTTTGTTGATATTTCAATTGTTTTTTGCGATGCTTTTTCAAATTTTATGCCTGTGCTGATAACACCTGTTCCTATCGGCTTTGTCAGTATTAAAACATCACCCGCTTTTGCACCCGAATTTTTGATAACTCGTTTAGGATGAATAGTTCCCGTTACTGCATATCCGAATTTCATCTCTTGGTCATCAACTGAATGTCCGCCCAAAACCACCACATTTTCGGCATTCATTGCCTTTTGTCCACCAAGCAAAATTTGCCACAAAACGTCCCAGTCGCCTTTTTGTGGATAACAAACAATCGAAAGTGCGGAAATCGGCGTTCCACCCATCGCATAAACATCATTCAGCGAATTAACCGCCGCAATTTGTCCATAAAGTTCTGGTTCATCGGCGATAGGTGTAAAGAAATCAACAGTTTGCACAAGCGCAAGGTCATCAGACAAGCGAAACACACCCGCATCGTCAGACGTATCAAACCCAACTATTACGTCCGTCGAGAAATCTTGTTTCGGTAATTTGCTCAAAACTTGAGCAAGTTCGCTTGGCGCAAGTTTTGCCACTCAACCCGCGCAAGAAACCATTTCTGTTAACCTTTTTTGCATAAATTTTACGCTTCGTTCATCATTATTTGGAAAATTCGATCTAAATCAGATTCACTATAATATTCTAAACTAATTTTTCCGCCTGTTCCCTTTCCATCAGGAATTATTGCAACTTGGGTTGAAAATCGTCTTCTCAATTTTGTTTCCGCCGCTTTTACATTTGCATCTATCTTCGGTGTAACTTCTTTTCTTTCAGCAGCTTCACTTTCATTTTTAGCCAATCGCTTAACTGCTTTTTCAGTTTCCCGAACCGACAGCGACATCTCCATTATACTTCGCGCCACGCGCCGTTGTTTATCAGCATCATCAACCATCAATAATGCTCTACCGTGTCCTGCCGAGATTTTTTCTTCTTCGACGAGTTTTTGAACATCATCAGGCAATTTTAACAAGCGCAAAAATGTCGTAATTACCGTCCGATTTTTTCCAACTCTTTCCGCCAACATTTCTTGTGTTAAGCCAACCGTTTCAATTAGTTTTTTATACGCTTTTGCTTCTTCAATCGCATTCAGTTCTTGACGTTGAATATTTTCTATTAAAGCTAATTCAAGAAGTTTTTCGTCGGCAACTTCTTTGACCATCGCCGGAATTTTTTGCAGTCCGGCAAGTTGCGATGCCCGCCACCTTCTTTCACCCGCAACTAATTGATATTTTAAGCCTCTCCGTCGAACTACAATCGGCTGAACTACTCCGTTTGCTATAATAGATTGCGCTAATTCTTCAAGATTCGTTTCTGAAAAACGAGTTCTCGGCTGTTCCGAATTTGGCTCAATTAAATCCAAATCTATTTGAAGCAATTCTTCGCCCGTTGAATTTGACGTATCTTCACCAATTAAAGCACTTAAACCTCTGCCCAACACTTTTCTACCCATGGCTTAAAATCTCCTTTGCTAGTTGAATGTAACTTTCGGCTCCGCGTGAGCGAATATCATATAAAATTATCGGCTTTCCATAACTTGGTGCTTCCGCAAGACGAACATTTCGAGGAATAACTGTCTTAAGCACTTGTGTGCCATAAAAATCCCGCAAATCTTGAGCAACTGCCGCCGATAAATTTGTTCTTTCGTCATACATCGTCAACAGCAATCCTTCAATCGTCAATTGTGGGTTTAGTCCGCGTCGCAGTCGAGCCAGTGTATCAAATAATTCCGTAACACCTTCTAACGCATAATATTCGCATTGAATCGGAACAAGTAATGAATCAGCCGCCGTCAAACTATTTATTGTCAACAAACCAAGCGACGGTGGACAATCAACTATTATAAAATCGTAATCGTTTTTTATTTCGGAAAGTAATTGTTTGAGTTTATATTCGCGTTTTTCTGCCTCAACCAATTCGACTTCTGCCCCGGCTAAGTTTTTATCCGATGGCAAAATCCATAACAAAGGTAATTCCGTTGTCAGAATTATATTTTCCAAAACTTCATTTAAAATTAAAGCATTGTAGAGTGTCTTTCTTGAATTCGTCCGCGAAATGCCCGAACCTGAAGTTGCATTACCTTGTGGGTCAGCATCTATCAGCAAAACTCTTTTTTCCTCGACGGCTAAACCCGCGGCGAGATTTACGGCAGTTGTTGTTTTCCCTACTCCACCTTTTTGATTCGCAACAGCAATTATTTTTCCCATTTTTTTCTTTAAGACGTGATTATATATTTATACTAACATAAAAATATATTTGTTTCATCTTTGGATTAACATCTTTTGTTTTTCAGAATGTGGGACGTGCTTCATAAAATTAAAATGTGGGACGTGCTTCACTTTTTTAATGAAGCACGTCCCACATTTTAGTAAAGCTGAAAAGAAAACTATAATTCTAAGCCTTTTGTGATGTTAAATGAACTAAAACAGTTGAAAGTGCAGATGGAGTCAACCCTGAAATCTTACGAACTTGTCCAAAAGTTTGCGGATTTGCTCGTTCAAGTCGTTCCGCCATCTCGTGGGAAAGTCCACTTAATTCTTGAAAGTTAATAGTTGCGGGAACTTTTAGATTGTCATTATGAAAAACTCGTTCGGTAGCAATGCGTTGAGTTTCAATATATCCGCGATAGAGCGAATCAGCCAATGCCGTTTCTAAATCAGTCAGATTTATTTCTGACTGAATATCCTTCGGCAAAAGTTGAAAAATCAACTCAGATTTTACGCCTTGTCGTTGTGAAAGTTGTGAAAGTGTAATCGAATCGCCTAAATCACATTCCAAAATTTGAGAAACAGTTGCATATTCAACATCCGACCGTTTATAGCGAGTATTATCTAAAGTATTGCGTAAAAGAGCGATTCTATCACGTTTATTATTAAAGTTTTCCCAATCCGAATCGCCCAAAAGTCCAATTTCGTATCCTTTTGGAGAAAGTCTTTGGTCAGCGTTATCGTGTCGCAAAGTAAGACGTGCTTCCGCCCGCGAAGTAAATATCCGATACGGCTCATCAACTCCGTGATGAATTAAATCATCAACTAAAACTCCGATATATGCTTCGTTTCGCTTTAGATCAAATGATTCGCGCCCGAAAACGCTAAAAGCGGCGTTTATTCCAGCCATCAACCCTTGACAAGCAGCTTCTTCGTATCCGGTTGTCCCATTTATTTGTCCAGCAAGAAAAAGTCCTTTAATACGAGTCGTTTCCATTGACGATTTAAGTTCTCTCGGATCAACAAAATCATATTCAATCGCATATCCGGGACGTATAATTCGCACATTTTCAAATCCATCAATCATTCTGAGCAAATCTTGTTGAAGTTCGGATGGTAAAGACGTAGAAAAGCCATTAAGATAAACTTCGTTGGTATTATGACCTTCGGGTTCGAGAAAAAGTTGATGACGATCTTTGTCAGCAAATTTAACGACCTTATCTTCAATCGAAGGACAATAACGAGGACCGACACCTTTTATTTTCCCCGAATAAAGCGGCGATTGATGCAAATTATCACGAATTTTTTGATGTAATTGACTTGAAGTATAACCGATAAAGCAACTTATCTGTGGTTGTTCAATTTTTTCAGTCGCAAATGAAAATGCAACGGGCTTTTCGTCAGGACTTTGTTTTTCAAATGCGTCCCAGTCAATTGTTCGACTATCAATACGCGGAGGAGTTCCGGTCTTTAAGCGTCCAACGGGAAATCCGATTTTTTTCAAACTTTCAGCAAGTTCGATGGAAGCCGGCTCACCTGCGCGTCCGGCAGAAAAGGTTTTAGGTCCGGTATGAATCGTTCCATTTAAAAAAGTTCCGGTAGCAATGACCACCGATTTCGCGCCAAATTTGCGCGTGTCTTGTAACTCAATTCCGATAATAGTATTATTTTCAACAATTAAGTCAACAGCAACACCTTGTCGAAGATGCAGATTTGGAGTTGCCTCAAGCACCCGACGCATTTCTGTTCGATATAAAGCACGGTCGGCTTGGGCGCGAGGAGATTGAACAGCGGGACCGCGAGAACGGTTTAATAATCGAAACTGAATACCTGTACGGTCAATAATGCGCCCCATAATTCCGCCGAGCGCGTCAATTTCGCGGACAATATGACCTTTCGCAATTCCGCCAACCGCCGGATTGCAAGACATTTGCCCGATTAGATCAAGATTTATCGTTACCAGCGCAGTTTCCGCACCAAGCCTTGCCGAAGCCGAAGCCGCTTCACACCCAGCGTGTCCTGCACCGATTATTATTACATCAAATTGTTCATCGAAAATCATAACTTCTGATTATTCCGTTAAAGATAAAATAAGCGGGCAAGCCCGCTATTCAGTAAGCTCTTATTTTATGCGATAAAACCTATTTTGCCAACGCAAAATTTACCAGAACACAATAATCGTTCAATTCGACCATCTACCACTCAAACTTTTTAGCGGCGAAGCAATAGATTGAAACCGTGCAAGACGAACCAAATCAGAATTACGATAAGAAAGCAGAGGCATTAAACCTTGCTCTAATAATCGTTCGCAGGCATTTTCGGTTAAAACAACCTCAGCACAAGGTTTTGTTTTTGTTTCTCCGTCTGCCTGATAAAGATGTGTCGGCAAACCATCAACCTTTGTTAGAAAGGATTCTCCCATTTCCCAACCGCTATTACTAAAACTGTTTGCCAACAACATAGCACAGACAAACGACGGATTTGCCCACAGATATTGCTCGTGATTATCAAAACTTTCCAACTCTTCAAATGCGAATGTCTCTGTCGGATCGGTTTCCGCGCCGTAAGGAAGGCGAGCTAGAAAACGAGGAATTGCCAATCCGATGTATTCAGCTTCAGGCAAACCGCGCAATGTTTCCCAGAGTTTAATTTCCGTAGAATCGGCGGCAATTTGCCAATCGCGTGGATCAGGATTTGCCGCAAGTGAAGTAATACCTAGCATTACGGGTTTTATATGCGAAATAAAAGGCGCATTAGCAACAGTCGAAATTTTGCCAAGACGAATAAGAGTTGCAATATCAACTAAATTAAGACCGAAATTATAATTGCCGCAAACAGCCGTCCATGGTTCACCGCCCAAAGTTCCAGAGGCATCTTTGACCAGCCATTTATAAAGTATCGAATCAGTTAGGTTCTTGACGGACTTTAGGTTATCGGAAATTTCATTTTTGCTAATATCGAGAATAAGTAGTTTTAAATCAACATCAGTTTCAACTCGTCGGACAAGAAAATATAAACCGCGCCACGCTGATTCCAAAGCCCGAAACTGTGGGTGATACAGAATTTTCCGCATAAAATCCGAAGTTACTTCGTCAATCACGGCTAATAATTTTGATTGTTCGACTCTATCTGTTTTAACTAAATGAGGTTGAACAATTTCTCTGATAAAAGAGCTAAGTTCTGAAGATGCAACAGATGGATTTTTAGATACGGATGAACTTTCAGTTGGTTGTGATAAAATTTGGTCAAGCAAATTGTCGGGAACAGGTTGATTTATTTCAGATGCAGGCTGAGTTTCTACTGTTTCATTTGCTTGGTTGTCAGTTGTGGTGAACCAAGAACGAACTTCGCTTGCTGCTTCTTCAAAAGAATCAGGCTTTAACAATTTGCGGCGAAGGTCGCGGAGTTCAGAAAAAAGTGGGATTTGCTGAAAGATATTGTCGGGATGAAAGTCGTCAATTTCAGAAAAATTGAGTGATAAAATGTTGCCTTCATTGCCTTGAAACTCCAAATCAAGCCGAACATCAAGTTTTTTCATTACATCGTCAAAATTATCTCGATCAACGATAAGCGGTTGGGCTTGTGGTAAATCTGTTTGGTTTGCACGATTTTCTCTGCCACTCCAGTCACCTAGTAAAAGAATGCGAAAAATCTCGTCCTCAGGAATCGGCGTAGCAGTATTTTCAAGCGTAACTTTGGTTTCTAAATCGGTATCAGACGGGAACATTAGATTTTTCTCCTTAAATAAAAATTTCTTTTGAAATAACTATATTCATTAACAAATAAATGTCAATAACTGCGGAATAATTTTTCTAAAATGAGTAACAAATCTTAGCATTTTTGCAAAGGTAAAGCGGAAAAATTAGGTAATTGGTTCAAACTGTTGCGATTGATACTTTGCGTTGATTTTGCAATGCGTGTAACTTATAAAAAGAGACTTTGCAGGAGAATTTAACAAAAATAAATGAGCAATCAACCAACAGTATCCGATATTTTTCGCCGTGCTTTAGAAATGAGAAAAACAAATCCGAATGCGTCTTACAAAGACGTAAAAGCGCAAATCGTCAGTGAATTCGGTGGCAAACCGTTTCCTGTGTCGGCATTTTTGACCATTCCCGAATACGACAACATTGCGCCCGAAGAAGATTGGACGGCTGGACTGCCCGTAGTTTTGCGCGGTATTCAAACGGAAAGTTGGGAAGAAATCGCGCACGGAATAATCATCAGCCTTGAACAAGTTGAAAATTATCCAAAAGAATCTATGCGCGAAGATGCACCCGAAAAAGAATGGCGGAATCGGCACAAAGGCATCGCTGAAGAAGAAAAGAAAAATATGAATAAATGGATGCCCGAAGATTTGATGAATTTAGCGCAAAGAAATGTCAAAAATTAGTTATTAGTCCTTTGCTCTTTACGATTGATTTTTACGAAGGACAAAATAATGAAAGTAGTTTATATCAAAGAGTTTGGCGGGGCGGAAAATCTTGAAATCCGCGAAGTTGAGGATTTATCGAAACCGAAAAACACACAGGTTTTGGTGAACATCAAAGCATCTGCAATAAATCGTGCTGACATTTTACAGCGCAAAGGTCTTTATTCTGCGCCGAAAGGTTTTCCCGAACGCATTTTAGGTTTGGAATTTGCAGGTGAAATCGCAGAAATCGATAACAATGTAAAGGATTTCAAAATTGGCGACAGAGTTTTTGGCATCACGGCTGGCGGTGCAAACGCCGAATTTATTTTGACGGACAAATCTCTGCTGGCTAAAATTCCTGAAAATTTGAGTTTTACGGAAGCCGCGACAATTCCCGAAGCGTTTATCACGGCGCACGATGCCATTTTTACGCAAGGAAACCTAAAATCAGGTGAAACTCTTTTGATTCACGCCGTCGGTTCAGGCGTTGGTTTGGCGGCATTGCAATTGGCAAAAGCGAAAAATGCCAAAGTTATCGGCACTTCAAGAACCACTGATAAATTGGAAAAATGCAATAAATTCGGACTTGATTTTGGCATCTTAACCGCAACAGATTCGGTTGTAACAAACCCGAAAACCTTTGCGGAAAGCATAAATTATCATACAAACGACAAAGGCGTTAATGTAATTTTAGATTTGGTCGGCGCAAGTTATTTGGCAGCAAATTTGGAAAGTCTGGCAGTCAAAGGTCGTTTAATTTTGGTCGGGTTGGTCGGTGGCAGAGAAGCACAGTTAAATCTCGGAATGGCTTTGGCAAAACGCGCAAAAATTATTGGAACGGTTTTGCGTTCACGTTCAACAACGGAAAAAGCCGAAGCAACACGCCTCTTTATCGAAGATGTTTTGCCTTTGTTAGCAGAAGGAAAAATAAAACCGAATTTGGATAAAGTTTTTAAGATGGAAGATGTAAAAGAAGCACACGAATACCTCGAATCAAATGAAAGTTTCGGCAAGATTGTTTTAGAATTTTAGAAAAGAATTGATAGCGAAATTGGTGCAAAAACAATCTAGCTCATTGCTTTTTTTTTACCCTTTGCGCCGCTTCATTAGTTACAATGCAAAGACCAGAAACACCTTTTGTAGAAAATTCTTGCGCTTTTTGTGTAGCCTCATCATAAGTTAAGTCAGTTGCTTCACTTTTTTCAAAGCTAATAACAGACCAGCACGGTTCATTCAATTCGCTGAGGAAAATTTCGTCCGAAACGGCTTCTACTACCGGGGCAATTTCGGTATTTCGAGCAGTCGTTGCTTCGTCCGATTTATGATTTTCGTCGTTTTCAACTTCCATTTTCAACTTCGGGAAACTTACTGAATTTTCGTATGCCATAACACTAGCATAACTTCTGTAAGTTGTAAAAAGTTTTAACGAGATGAGTATTTCAGAAAAACACCAAAACAAAGGTGGTGTTTGAAAATATGAAAACAAAATGGAGTTGACCGGGCAAATCAATTATTACCACCGCCAACTCCATTTCAAACTTGTTTTAACCGACTAATTTCCTACCGCTTTTGCGGCGTTGATGCGTCCGCCATTTTCAATTTTACCGTTGAGAGAATCAATTTTATCGGCTGATTGAAGAATTCGTTCGCGTAATTTTTCTACTGAAAGTTTCGGTTCACTTGCCAAAATCAGCGCGGCAGTGCCGGCAATGTATGGCGTTGCCATCGAAGTTCCTGATGCTTCGCGGTAACTGTCGTTTAACCAAGTGCTGATAATATCTTTGCCCGGCGCGGCAATATGAACGGTTTTTACGCCAAAATTTGAAAACGAAGCAAGTTGGTCATTGCGGTCAAGCGCGGCAACGCTGATGACATTTGGCAGTTCGTAGTTTGACGGATAATGCTTGTATCTATCGTTGTTTGTGCCGTTATTGCCTGCCGCTGCGACAAACAAAATACCGGCTTCGCCCGCCGCCCGAATCGCGTCTTCCAACGCTTTTGAATACTGCGTCGAACCCCAACTCGCATTTATGACGCGGACATTAACGCCTTTTTGTTTGCGGTCAATCGCGTAGTTGATGGCTTCAATCGCATCTTTGGTCGTGCCAAAACCGCCGCGTCCCATAAATTTTAGCGGCATAATTTGCACTTTCCAATTGATGCCGGCGATGCCTTCGTCATTATCACCTTCCGCGCCAATAATTCCTGAACAATGCGTTCCGTGTCCGTTGTCGTCCATCGGGTCGCTTTGGTTGTC
>JANOXW010000447.1:0-7998 GCA_031418635.1 Acidobacteriota bacterium | reverse complement strand
CGCACGACGCTTGAACGCGGCGTAGAACTCAATCCGAAAATGGCAGACGCGCTTTATCAACTCGGTCTGGTTTATGCCCGTCTGAAACTGACCGAAGAATCGAAAGCGACGCTGGCGAAATTTAAGGAATTAAATGTGTCGCTCGAAAAGCGAAAGGAAGAAGACCGGCGCGAAATTGTCAGGCGTTTAGCAAATACGAAATTTTAGGGAAAACAAGGTTATGACAAAATTTTATATTTTCGCGGTTTTCATTGTTATTTTGTTTGGCGGCGCAAACCGGACTTTTGCCCAGCAAACACAACCGACACAGACGGTAAAGCCGGCATTTGAAGAGTGGAAAGACGATTTTTTAGGCGCAAAACTTGACGAAAATCTTTGGGAGAAATTTACTTTTGAAGGCGGAAGCGGAGGCAAACTCGAAGTCAAAGACGGCGAACTCCGCATTCGCGGCGGCAACAAAACCCGCGCCGGTGTTCGCAGTGTCAAATCTTTTACGGGCGAGCGTTTTATCGTCGAAGCACAAGTCGCCAAAGTCGGCGCACCGTTGCCCGAACCGGGCAATAACACCATATTGCCCGGTTTCGCCAATCTGACGATTCTTTTTGACGGTTCGGGACGCAACCGGGTGGAATGGGGTTTGACGAGCGACGGCAATCTCGAAGCGTGGATTGTCAAAGACGGGCAAGGCGAACGGCTCGACAACCGCACATTAGCGACAAAAATGAAAAATCCGTATCTCTCGATTGTGCGGCGCGGCGATGAGTTTTTGTTTGTTATCAACAAACCGGACGGCAAACCGGAAGACGCGCAAATCGGGCTGACCAAAGTTATCAAAAATTTGCCGAAATCGTTTCACTTGATGCTTTATGGATACGGGTCGTCGGAAAACAATTGGAATTCGGCGCGAGTCGTTGTCGCCAAATGATAATGGAAACTAAAAGTAATAAAACTATGCCAAAAATCGGCGCGATGAAAAAACGGCGCGTCGTGATGGCGGACGGACGACGTTATTTGATTTATTATACTTTTGAGAAAAGCGATTCTTCCGAAAAAAGCGCAAACGACGGGGTGAAAAGAGATGAGTGAATTGCGCTGGAATCCGCTGCTCGGCGAATGGTTGGCGACGGCAACGGCGCGGCAAAACCGCACATTTTTGCCGCCGGCGGATTTTTGTCCATTGTGTCCGACTGCGCCCGGCGGTTTTCCGACGGAAATTCCCGAAGCCAATTACGACATCGTGGTTCTTGAAAATCAATTTCCGAGTTTGTCGCCGCACCCGCCTGAACCGTCAATTGTAGAGAGCGAACTTTATCCGGTTAAAAAAAGTTTCGGTGAATGTGAAGTTATCGTTTATACGCCTCATCACAATTCGACGCTGGCACAAGAGCCGATAGAGCAAATCTATAAGCTCGTACAGGTTTGGACGGACAGATACGCCGAACTGTCCGCGCTTGATTTTGTCAAATATGTTTTTATTTTTGAAAATAAAGGCGAAGCCATCGGCGTAACTTTGCATCATCCGCACGGACAGATTTACGCTTATCCTTTTGTACCACCGAAAATCCGGCAACAGATTGAACAGGCGAAAAAGTATGAGGCGGAAAAAGGGCGCAATTTGTTTGACGACATTATCGCCGAAGAGAAAAAAGACGGACGGCGCATTGTGGAGGAAAACGATTCGTTTGTCGCTTACATTCCGTTTTTTGCGCGTTATCCGTATGAAACGCACATCACCGCAAAGCGCAATGTCGGCAATTTATCAAGTTTTCAGAAAAACGAACAGATTGCCTTGGCAGAAATTTTAAAGCAGATTTTGACGGCTTTCGATAAACTTTTCGATGTTTCGTTTCCGTATATTATGTCGTTGATGCAGTCGCCTTCGGACGGCGAAAATTATGATTATTTTCGTTTTCATATCGAGTTTTATCCGCCGTTGCGTTCTGCGACAAAACTAAAGTATCTGGCGGGTAGCGAGGCTGCCGCGGGAATGTTTATCAATGACACGCTGGCGGAAGAAAAAGCGGCTGAACTGCGGAATTTGGTTGAAAAAGTTTTTTGGGCATAAAAGATGATTGACCCGAAAAGATTAAAAGAAAAGTTTGTGGAAATTTACGGCGGGGCGCCGCGGCTTTTTCGTGCGCCCGGCAGAGTCAATCTTATCGGCGAACACACCGATTATAACGGCGGATTTGTTTTGCCGATGGCGATTGACAAAGAAATGGCGGTAGCAATCGCGCCGCGCAACGACCGACGGATTCGCGCTTTTACCGTCAATCTCGAAGAATCGGCGGAATTTGATTTGGACGCTACAACAAAACGGGAAAGCAGTTTTTGGCTCAATTATATCGAAGGTGTGGCGCGGATTCTCGAATGTCATAAGGTCAAACTCAACGGCGCAAATCTGCTCGTTTGGTCTGACGTGCCGACGGGCGCGGGACTTTCATCGTCAGCGGCACTCGAAACAGCGGTCGGTTTGGCGTTGAGCGAGATTTCAGGAAGGACGATTGACCGCACGATGCTGGCGAAAGTCGGACAGCAAACCGAACACGAATACGTCGGTGCGAAAGTCGGGATTATGGACCAATTCGTTTCTGCCAACGCGAAGGCGAAACACGCGATGCTGCTCGATTGCCGTTCTTTGAATTTTGAAAACGTGCCGTTCAATACGAAAGAAACGGCGGTTGTCATTTGCGACACAAACGTCAAGCACGATTTGGCAACCTCCGAATACAACACGCGACGCGCCGAATGCGAACGCGCCGTCGAAATTCTTAAAAAATATCTGCCCGAAATCCGGCAATTGCGGGATGTCAGTTTAGCAGATTTAAAAAGTTACGGAAAACATCTGCCGCAAACGATTCTGTGTCGGGCGCGGCACGTCGTAACGGAAAATGAACGCACACTAAAAGCTACCGATGCGCTGAAAAAAAACGATTTGACGGAGTTCGGGCAATTAATGTGGCAGTCGCACGAAAGTTTGAAAAATGATTATCAGGTAAGTTGCGAGGAATTGGATTTGTTAGTTGAAATCGCCAAAAATACAAGCGGCGTTTTGGGGGCGAGAATGACCGGCGGCGGTTTCGGCGGCTCAACTGTCAATTTTGTAAAAAGAGAAAATCTCGGCAAATTCAAGGAGAAAATTCGGTTTGAATATCAACGATTGACCGAGATAAAACCGACGATTTTAGTTTCAGAGGCAAGCGAGGGTGCAAGCGAATTAAATGCGATATAATTAAATTTATTTCAACTTTCCAACGGAGAATCAAAAGGCTATGAGTAGCATCAAGGAAGTCGCCCGTGAAGCGGGAGTTTCGACGGCGACGGTTTCGCACGTTATCAACAACACGCGCTTTGTTTCCGACGAAGTTCGCGCCCGCGTCGAGACAGCTATTGCCCAATGCCGTTATTATCCGAATGCACACGCCCGCAGTTTGGCATCGGGCAGAAGTAAAATTATCGGCTTGGTTATTTCCGACATTACCAATCCGTTTTTTCCCGAACTCGTCAAAGCGATTGAATCGTCGGCGTTTGAACGTGGCTTCGACATAATACTGTCAAACACCAATTACGAAACCGAGCGAACTTCGCATTATGTCCGGCGGTTTATCGAACGGCAAGTCGCCGGTGTTGCCGTCATGACTTCGGAGATGAGCAAGGAATTGATTGACGAATTGGCGCACCGCGAAGTTCCGGTAGTTTTTCTGGATGTCGGCAAAACCGGAAGGCAGATGAGCAATCTGCGCGTGGATTATGAAGAGGGAATCGAACAGGCGGTTTTGCATCTAGTTGGGCTCGGACACCGGCGCATCGCTTTTATTAGCGGAAAAATTGATATTCGTTCGTCGCGCCGGCGGCTCGAAGCCTTTCAGCGAACGATGAAGCAATTGTTTCCCGATGTGCCGGAGTTGATTTTCTACGGAAATTTTAAAATCGAAGGCGGCAGACGTGCGGCGCACGAAATTTTAATGACCCAAGCCGAAAATTTACCGACGGCGGTTGTTGCCGCTAATGATTTAACGGCAATCGGCGCAATCAGCGAATTTGAAGCGGCGGGTTTTAATGTTCCGCGTGATATTTCGTTTGTCGGTTTTGACGATATTGATTTTGCCGCGCTGACTAAGCCGTCGCTGACGACCGTTAATCTGCCGCGACAGGAACTCGGCAGACGGGCGGTGGAAATGCTGGTAAAAATGCTGGATTCTCCGCAGGAAGAAGGCGCGGAAGTGCGGATTCCGACTAATCTCGTCATCAGACAATCAACCGCACCAGCGCGAATTCAACCGATGTTGGCGGACGGACGAAGAAAGATTCGCCAAAGGGCGAAACAAACGATTTGAAAAAGGGGAATTTTTTATGAGTATTCGGGCTGAGCAAATTAAAAGTGGAAAGCCAGCAAATAATTTTGCCGTGCGTTTTGCGGCGGTGATTTTATTTCTGCTTGCTTCCTTGATAAGCGTTTCGGCACAAAAAAGCGCGGTTTATACTAATCCGGTTTTGGCGGGCGATTATCCTGACCCGTCGGTGATTCGCGTCGGCAAGGATTTTTATGCAACGGCAACGTCGAGCGAATGGTCGCCGGAGTTTCCGATTTTGCATTCGACGGATTTGGTCAATTGGGAAATCGTCGGCGAAGTTTTTCCGCTTCGCCCGCCGTGGTCAACCGGCAATTATTGGGCACCGGAAATCTGGCAGGAAAACGGCAAATTTTATATTTTTTATGTGGCGCGAAAAGCGGGCGGAAATCTCTGCATCGCCGTTGCAACGAGCGACAAACCAACCGGAAACTACACCGACCACGGCGCGTTGTCGTGTATGGAAGTCGGTTCGATTGACGCTTTTCCGATTCGTAATGAAAACGGCAAACTGTTCGTCGTCTGGAAAGAAGACGGCAACAGCGTCAATAAGCCGACACCGCTTTGGGCGCAGGAATTGGACGAAAAAAATTATAAACTCGTCGGTGAGAAAAAAGAAATTCTGCGAAACGACCCGAATTCTTGGGAAGGCAATCTCGTCGAAGGTCCGTTTATTATGCGGCGCGGCGAATGGTTTTATATGTTTTATGCGGGCAATGCCTGTTGCGGGCGCGAATGTAATTATGCGATGGGCGTGGCGCGTTCAAAAACGCTTCTTGGAACTTGGGAAAAAAGTCCGGCGAATCCGATTTTAAAGGGCAATGACGATTGGAAATGTCCTGGACACGGCACGATTGTAACGGACGAAAGCGGCAAAACGTGGATGATGTATCACGCTTACGACCCAAACGACACGGTTTATGTCGGCAGACAGGCGTTGCTCGACGAAGTGAAATGGACGGCTGACGATTGGGCGACGATTAACGACGGCAAAGGCGCCAGCCGACAGGCAAACGCGCCTTTGGGAATCGGTGAACGCAATGCCGAATATAAATTTTTTGACGATTTTAAAACCGCGAAATTAAATTACGGCTGGCAATGGCAACAAAATAACGTGCCGACTTATCAAGTAAGTAAAGGATTTTTGAATCTTGCGCCAAATGCCGGACAAGCGAAAAACGAAATCGGCGCAATTATGGCGCGTTCCACAACAGTTGGAAATTACGCGGCGACAACACAGATTGACGCGAAAAAATTAACAAACGACGCGATTGCCGGCATTTCTGCTTACGGCGACAACGAAAACGCGCTCGGTGTCGGAATCAAAAACGGCAAACTCGTTATCTGGAAACGCGAGAAAAACAATCAGCAAATCATTTCAACTGCCGACGCGCCGAAATCGTCGAAAATCTATCTGAAAATGACGGCGCAAGACGGACATCGTTTCAGATTTGCCGCCAGCCGCGACGGTAAAAATTGGCAGGACATCAATCAAGAAGTGAACGGCGCATTTCTACCGCCATGGGACAGAGGTGTGCGCGTCGCACTCTACACGGGCGGCACGGAAGATGCTTCGGCGCGATTCGATTTTTTACGAATCCAACCCGTTAAATAATTTTTCAAACAACTGGAGTAACTAAATGAATTTTTCAAACAAACCAAAACTAATCGGTTTTATCGCAATTTTAACTATCGCGCTCGCTTTCGGATGCAATCGCAAACCTGCCAACAGCACAAGCACTAATGCAAATGGCGGAAATACGGGCGGCAAAAAAATTGTCGGTTTTTCGCAGATGGAAAATAACGGACCATGGCGCATCGCCGAAACCAAAAGTATGAAAGACGAAGCGGAAAAACGCGGCTATGAACTCGTTTTGACCGACGCGCAAGGGCAAACCTCGAAACAGGTTTCCGATTTAGAAGATTTAATCGCCCGCCGCGTCAGCGCGATTTTTCTTGCGCCGCGCGAATTTGAAGGTCTCGAAGCCACTTTGCAAAAAGCTAAAGAAGCGAAAATTCCGGTATTCTTGATTGACCGCGAAGCAGCCGGAAAAGTCGGTGAAGATTATATTACGTTTATCGGCTCGAACTTTGTCGAAGAAGGTCAGCGCGTCGGCGAATGGATTGTAAAAAATACGAACGGCAAAGCGGGCGTAATTATTCTCGAAGGAACGGCGGGCGCAAGTGTGGCGCGAGACCGCAATCAGGGTTTTATGGACGCGATAAAATCGAGTCCCGACATAAAAGTTTTGGCTTCGCAACCAGCGAATTTCACCCGCGCCGAAGGTCAAAAGGTCATGGAAAACTTGATTCAGGCGCACAACAAAAATATTACGGTCGTTTATACACACAACGACGAAATGGCTTTGGGAGCGATTGCCGCGCTCAAAGCCGCCGGAATGAATCCGGGCAAGGATGTCAAGGTCGTGTCAGTTGACGGGCAAAAAAGCGCACTCGAAGCGATTCAAGCGGGCGATATGAACATCACCGTCGAATGCAATCCGCGTTTCGGTCCGGTTGCCTTTGACACTTACGAAAAGTCTTTGAAAGGAGAGCCGATTCCGCCGAAAATTATCAATATTGACCGGTTTTTTGACGCAAGCAACGCCGCGCAATTCGTCGCCGAGGCTTATTAAAATTTAGCCGCGGATTAACGCGGATGACGCAGATAAATCCAAAAGAGATTTGCCCGCGAAATACGCGAAATACACGAAAAAGATGAAAATGTTTTAGTTTTTATTTTAGCGTTATTCACTTATTTCGCAGGCAGAAAATTCGTGGCTGAGAATAAAATGGCAGAAAACGAACCGCTTTTGCGGATGGAAAATATCAGAAAAGTTTTTTCGGGCGTGGTTGCGCTCGATGATATTGATTTGACTTTGGAGAGCGGCGAAGTTCATTCGTTGGTCGGTGAAAACGGCGCGGGCAAATCTACTTTGATAAAAGTGTTGACGGGCGCGTATTCGCGCGACGGCGGCGAGATTTTTCTCGAAGGTAAAGCGGTCAATTTTCGTTCGCCCGAAGACGCAAACGATGCCGGAGTCGTGGCGGTTTATCAGGAAGTCAATCTGCTGATGTTTCGCACGGTGGCGGAAAATATCTTTTTAGGGCGCGAACCACGCCGATTCGGTTTGATTGATTGGGCGCGGATGAACCGCGAAGCCGCGGAACTTCTCAACAGTCTCGGTTTGAATATCAACCCGAAAGTCGAACTCGGAACGCTCAATATCGCTCTGCGGCAAATGATTGCCATTGTGCGCGGCGTTTCTTTGGGCGCGAAAGTTTTGGTTTTAGACGAGCCGACAAGTTCGCTGACTGAAAAGGAAGTCGGAATTTTGTATCAAGTAATCGGACGCTTAAAGGCGCAAGGAACTGCGATTGTTTATATTTCGCACCGTTTTGACGAACTCTACGCCGTGTGCGACAAGGTAACGGTTTTGCGCGACGGCAAACTTGTCGGCACACGCGATTTGAAAAATCTCGAACGGATTGATCTCGTGTGTCTGATGCTCGGCAAACAGCGTGAAGAGTTGGAGAAAAAAGGCGCAACCGCGTTTGTCGAACAGCACGAAACAAAAGCCGAATCTGTTCCGCTTTTGAAAACCGAAAATCTTTCACGCGGACGGCGGCTGAGAAATGTTTCGCT
>JANOXW010000446.1:0-2044 GCA_031418635.1 Acidobacteriota bacterium | reverse complement strand
CCCGACAGCTGGCTAATTTGTTAAATCGTTACGAACTAAACCGCGTTAAAATTAATCTGATTCCGCACAACTCGGCAGAACCTTTGGAATATAATCCTTCGAATCGGGAACAAATCGGACGTTTCAAAGACATATTAGAAGCGAAAGGAGTTTCCGTCTATGTGCGTCGGGCGCGTGGACGCGATATTTACGCGGCTTGCGGACAACTTGCGGCTAAGAAAGTTGAAAAGTGAAAAAGTGAAAAAGGGTAAAAGTGAAAAAGTTGTCATTGTCTTTCAATAATAAACTTTTTCACCTTTAAACTTTTAAACTTTTTCACTTTAAATATTATGGAAATTCTTATCATCGGCGGAGTTTTGGTCTTGATAATGGTTATTGTCTCGACGCAAATCAAAAAAGCGGCGGCAACTGCTTTTGAAAAAGAAGTTGTTGAAACGGATGATTTTAGAATCGTCAAACCGTCGGGTTTGATGAATCCGATACGCGATGCTTCGGAATATGCGTTTGAGGCTTATTCCAAAGATTACGGCGAAAAAAAGGAGCGCAATATTTGGCAAGCGCAAGTCTATTTGACAGTTTCCAAAGATTTGAATTTTGTTCAAGTGTGCAAAAACGCCAAATCGAAAGGCAACATTTTATCGGAAAAATTTGAAAAAGACGCGCCTGCAGGTCAAAAAATACGATTGCTGGAAAGCGAAGAAAGCGAGAACAATGTTTCTTTTTACGTCTTTCACAAAATCGGCGAAAGCGACAAACAGCAACAGGTTTATGACTTGCAAATCAAGATTTTGAAAGGGTTTCGAGATGTTTATGCAGAGAGAGTTGATGAAATATTGAATAGCTTTCACTTAAAATAAAAGCATCTTGAAAAAATAAAAAAACATCAATTAATTGACAGAGGAAAAATATGAAAAAACATTTATTTATTGGCATTTTAACATTAGTTTTTATTTTTGTAACGGGCAGTTTCGCTGAAACAAACGCCCAAACAATCAGCGGTTCAATTGGCACGGTGAAGCGTGGAGGTTCGGCGCGTGGCACGATTGTGATGGACATTCCGGGCGGTTTGCACGTTAATTCAAATCGTCCGGGAAGCGAGTTTGCGATTCCGACGACCGTTAACATCAGCGCGGCAGGCGCAAAAGTCGGCGGAGTCAGTTATCCAAGCGGCAAAAACCGCAAATTCGGATTTTCCGACGACACGCTCAATGTTTATGAAGGTCGCGCCGTCATTTCTTTTAACCTGACTGTTCCTGCTAATTACAAGGGAAATACCATCAAAGTCCGCGCGGTTGTGCGTTCACAGGCTTGCACCAATGAGGTTTGCTATCCGCCGAAAAATAAGGAAATTACATTAACCGCAAATGTTCGATAATCTGTTTGACATTGAATTCAACATTTGAAAACCAAGAAATTAGCCTGTGATTTTATTGAGGATTGTGAAAATATTCTGTAATAATTGCGGGCTAATTTTATTTTTTTAATCGGAGTTCGATGTTTCGCTTTTTTGCTTTTCCCACAGAAGCAGATATTTCAAAAAAGTATAGTGAGAGGCAAAACGGGCGATGCAAAACCCGGCGAAACCGTCGAGGAAACCAGCTTTTAAGATAAAATTTTGAAAAAAGGCGGAAAATCCGGCGAAGACAATTTTTAGCGGCGTAGTTCGCACTCCTTGTAAAAACATCTGTTCGGCGGCAAGCGGCGCGTAAATTTCGGTGAGTTTGCGGTTATGATGCGCGGCATTTTCCATACTGTAATGCAAAATATCGCCGCGCAATTTTTCGATTTTTGCGTCGTCTTCCAATTTAACCGATTCGTGAACCAAAACATCCTTCCACTTTCCTTTGCTTCGATTATAAAAGCGCAACTGCCAATCAGGATACCAAGTGCTATGACGAATCGGGCGATTCATATAAAACGAGAGTCGCGGGACCTTATAACCGTCTGCCAATTCGTTTTCCGACATATTTTTCAGCCCTAAAATCTAGTTTTTTAATTCATCGGAAACGCGCTCATCAGCATCGAGGCTAAAAACCCAATCGTG
>JANOXW010000445.1:0-3119 GCA_031418635.1 Acidobacteriota bacterium | reverse complement strand
CGCCACAACAAAAACTGGCGCGACGGTTGCCAAAGGCGGCAATTCATTTGTGTCAAACGATTTGCTTTCCAATCTAAGCGATGTAGCAAGTTTCGGTTTTGTCGGAACGCTCAACGGAGCATTTTTACTAGCCACTTTCGCCGCAACTTCCGTTTGTTTAAAAGCAATATGAAAAGGATGATTTTTGCTTTTTGGCGGCGCAGAATTCACCGCAACAATCGGCGGTTTTTCTTCAACCAAAAATTTTTGACGTGATTGTTCAATCCGTTGCAAAGCACTATTTAAGGTCGGGTTTTTGTGTCGTGTCGGTTCGATTTCCGCGACAACTTCCGCTTTCAGAGCGTTTGCGCCATTTGTTACTAACTTTGTTTGCCGCGCTACTTGCGTATCAGTATTTTTGATTTCCGTATTTTCCCGACGTTGCCGCACGGCATTTTGCAACTGCAAACGCCATTCGGGTAACGTCGCGGTTTTGGTGTGAAACTCAACCAAATTCGGAACAGACGGTTTTGAAGCGATTTCCGCCGTTAACGATTTTGACGGATTGGCAATAATTTGTTGGTTCAATTTATTAGGCACAGGCAAAGCTCCTTTTATTTCAACATTTACGCGCTTTGGCAGCGACACGCTTCGGGGCTTGAGTTCTTCACGAACAGAATCATTTATCATCGTTCCACAGCTTGGGCAAACTGATAAAATTACGTCGTTGTTTCGATTGCAAACGGGACAATTCATAGTTTTGAAAAAAATCTAATCAGAAAAGTTTTTCTGCGAGTTAAGGGAATTTTACTGAAATGAACAAAACTGTAAAAATAATATCAGAAACTACTTTAACTAGTCAATAGTAAATTCAACGGAAAACGCCGTTTATAAGACTTTCATATTTATTTTAAGATCAATTTCGGATAAAGTCGGCAAATTGATTTTCTGAAAAACCACATAACTTTATTGACTACCTAACAAAATCGTGCTAGATTCCTAGAGTTTCAAAAAGATAAATTTTCCATCGAAATAAGGAATCGAGAGCCTATGAATCTCTTACACTATTTTGTGCTGTCTCGGTTTTCGCTGAAATTGATAGTAACAGTTTTCACTTCAATTTCACTAATGAATGCCTGTTCCGGCACACAAGATCCGCCGAAATGGGAAGTCTGCGAAGACGTTCAAACAAAACAAAATCTGACAAAAAGCGATGTTCCGGCGACTGACCATTTGGTTGTTTATCTCGACACGAGTGCGAGTATGGCGGGCTATGTTTCGCCGGATGGTGGAAATCTTTTGCTGTCGCGCCCGATGGTCAGACGATTTTCAGCAAAACTTTGCTCGAACTGAGAAGCGTCGTAACTACTCTGAGTCCGCAATCTTCAGTCGTTGTCCGCCGTGTGGACACAAATGTTTCTGCGCCGTCGTTTTCCAATCTCGAATTATCGCAAGCCGCCCTCAATCGCGGAACTTACAACGGCAAGGAAACGAATCTCGCCGGAGCAATCAAACTTTTCAATGAACCTTTGAACAAAGAGGATCAGGAAAACAAAAATCCGCCGCGTTTTCATATTCTCGTGACTGACGGCGTTCAATCTTCCAATCAGCAAAACAAAGAAACGTCATGCGAACAAGGCTCAGATTCGTTTTGCGTCAACGCGCAGATTTTTAAACTGCTCAACAACGGTTGGAGCGCAACGATTCTCGGCTTGAAAGGCGAATTTCAGGGCAATGTTTATTCGGAAATAAATAAATCCGTGGTGCCATTTTCGACGGGTAAAGATGCAAATAAGTTTCGCCCATTTTATTTATACATTTTTTCGCCCGACAAAAATGCACTAGAAAAATTGACCGAAACCTTACGGAAGCGGTTACGCGAAATAGTTAAATCTGAAGATGCTTTGCGCGAATTTGCGCTGACTTCCGGTTATAGCAAAGGCTTTTCAGCAATCGAAACACAGAATCTATCGAAAGAGTTAATCGAAATGCGACAGGACAAAGAAAAAGAAGGAACATCGCCGCGCATAAGTGTCAGAATTGATGTCAAAACCGAAAGAGAAGGCGCGAAACCAATTCTTTTGAAAGTCAAAATTCCGTGGTCGGAAAACGCGACGTTGGCAGGAAATCCAAACGAATTGTTGAGTTTGATAAAGTGGAATCTCGAACCGATTAACGCCAACAAGGAAGAAAAAAATGTTCGTTATCCGAATCTGAAACTCGTCAAACAGGAAATCAAAGACGGCGCGGCGGAGATGACTTTTGAAGCCGGTTGGACAAAAGAGGCGGGTGATTTCGGCTGGCGGATGTATCGTTTGGTTGGCAAATTTGATACTGATCAATCGGTTTTACCGTGGGTGAAGCAATGGTCAACGCAAGTTGACACAACTTCTGATGTTGCCAACAAGACGCTTAATTTGGAAGGATCGCTTGGCAATCTTTGGAAAAACACATCGCTTCAAAACGAAATTGTTGGTGGTGCTTGTCTTCGTGTCGGGGTGAGATAAAACTAGAAAAAAAACGAGGTGAAGAAAAATGCTTTTAATGTTTTTGCAATCGGATTTTTGGCGTAGCTTTACGCGCTTTTTTATTGAAGATATTGATACTGACTTGTGGGAAGAAACAGCGACGAGTTGGGTTATCACGGCTCTCGTCGTGGCGATTCTTCTCGCAGGTGCGTCGTTTGGTTATAAGGCATTGCGAAAAGCCGCCGCTTCGCATCACGACAAAAAAATCTGGAGTCGCCCGAAAACTTGGCTTTCATTTTTTATCGGGTTGTTTCCGGTTTTTCTCGTCTTGCTTTTTGTTTGGTATTCGGATCGAGATTTTACGAATTACATAAAAGTCGGCGGTTTGCTCAAAGGAACGCTTTTCGCTTGGCTGACGTATCTTTTCTTAATGATAATCGGGCATCTCGTGAGTCCTTGGCGACGTGAATTAATTTAAGGGGAAATTATTATGAAGCATGTTTTTATTGCCATTGGCGGAAGCGGTACAAAGGTTGCCGAAGCATTGGTCAGACTTTTGGCAGTTGGGTTTCCGACTCGTTCTGACGGCGGCGCATTGACGAGTGCGGGCGACAAACTGGAAATCTGGCGCGTTGATCCTGACCGAAGTTCGGGCGCGGTCGGAGATTTGAA
>JANOXW010000444.1:0-2681 GCA_031418635.1 Acidobacteriota bacterium | reverse complement strand
TCCTGCGTGCCGTAGGGAATAACGCACATTTCGGTGCGGCGAAAATCGTAGTTGAACAAATCCTGAAACCACATTCCTTCGACGCATAAAACGCGCCACATATCATCGTTTTCATTCTTCGGCTGCGCTTTCATTCTATCGTTCCGGTCTGAATTTGAATCAGCCGACGACGGTTTAAAAAGATTCAGAATCTGCGAAACGGGAAAACCGTCGGGCGCGTTCGATGCGTCGTAATTTCGCATAATCGCCATACCCAATTGCGCCATCGTCAGCTTTTTGCCGCGCGCCGTGTCGGTAATCGTCGCCACGTCTCTCGTAAACTGTTCGTAGTTGAAAAAGTCGAACAGCGAAGTCATCGCGCCCGTGTTTTTATTAACGACGATCAGCGTGAAGATTCCGCAGTTCGGATGACAGTTGCACGACGACCAGCCCCACGGCGCGTCCGCGCCTTGCAGCATATCCATTACCGACGTAAAAGCTGAATAACTCGAAAGCGGAAACCAATCGCGCAGCGGCTGCAAAGTTCCGTCGAGTTGGTCTTTCAAATCGTGCGTCATTCCCGCCAAAGTATATCTTTGCTGAATGCGGTCTTTGTCGGAAACGTCTTCGTCGCGTCCGGTAAATGAAACAGGCTGAAAAGCAATCGTCTGAACTTTATCAATATTCTGCGCGGCGAATTTTACGATGTCGCCGATTGCGTCGTTGTTGACGGTGTTGACGATGGTCGTTACAAGCGTAACTTTAATGCCGACCGACGCGAGGTTTTCAATCGCTTTGAGTTTCACGTCGAACAAATTTCCCACGCCGCGATGTTTGTTTTTCTCTTCCGAAGTTCCGTCGAATTGCAGATAAACGCCGTGTTGTCCGGCTTCTTTGGCGGCTTTGCAGAATTCGATGTCTTCGGCGTATCGAATGCCGTTCGTCGCGGCTAAGATTCGGTAAAATCCAATCTTCTTCGCATACGCGACCGATTCCAAAAAGTGCGGCGCGATGGTCGGTTCGCCGCCTGAAAACAAAATAATAATTTGGCGGCGCGGTTTGAATGAAATCGCGTTGTCTAAAATCTGTTTCGTATCTTCAAACGTCGGCTCGTGAACGTAGCCGACCTGGTTCGCGTCCATAAAACACGGGTTGCACATCATATTGCAGCGGTTCGTCAAATCAACCGTCAACACCGCGCCGCGTCCAAATTTTATATCCGAAGTTCCGTGGTGATGAACGTGCTTGTCTTCCGCCGCTTTGAAATCGCGTCCGTAAAACAGCGATTCGATGCGTTCCAAAAACTTCGCGTCGGTCGCCATCACGTCAACAAAATCGCCGTGTGTCGGGCAGGTTTTCTTCATCAAAACTTGCCCGTTTTCTTCGACAATCTGCGCCTTGATTTCGCCCGGATGCGAGTTCATCAAAATCTCCAGCGGAATCGTTTTATCAATCACGCCGTTCCGCACATTTTTCACACACGTCGGGCAAAGCGAGTCCGTCTCACGCGGAAATCCCAACGGCGGCGCGGTTCGCTCATAACTTTTCAAAAGCGGTTCTGCCGCCCAATTCGGCGTAATTGATTCGCCTTCGGGCAAAGATTTATTAACGGCTTGAAACGCCTTCCAACCAATATCAGCAAGTTTCGATGCCGCCTTTGAACCTGTCTTTCCCTTCCCTTTTCCTTCGCCACGTCTAAAATTATCACTGAACATAATGTTTTAATATAAAAAGCTGAATAAAATTTTTGATGTTTGATGCCGCAAATGCAAGCTAAAGGCTACCAAATTATTGAGATTATTCCAAGTTTATTACTTTATGAAAGCTATTCTGATTCTTTGCACTTGTAAGGAATGATTTTTAGTTTTTTCCCCGCAACTAATTCTCCATCTCTATTTTTATATAAAGAACTTTCCTCCCAACACTTTTTGGGAACGTATTTTGTGCCATTAAATTTATAAATGATGTAGTCATATTCGGCTGAGTTATAGCGAAAGTTTGACAATATATCTCTGTATCCTTTCGTTTTTGTGTTTTTCAAATTAAAAAAACTTCCCTTCCCTTCAAAAAGTTTCCTATAATTCTTTTGATTGACTTTTTGAAAAATCCAAAATGTAACGCCGTCGCCACCTACTCTATAAGGACTTCGCCAACCACGAATAACTATTTCCTTTCGACCATCATTATTTAAATCGGCGGGTTCATCAATCTCAATAATGTCGCTGCAACTTTTAATTTCTTTTGCAGTCTCAGCAGACACAGAGGCAGTTTCGTCTTTTAATTCATTCCATACGAGTTGTAAATTTTTGTCGTCGCAAGGTAAATTTTTCAATACGATTTCTTTTGTATCATCAGCTTTATTTTCATTAGTTTTCTTTTGCACCGCATTCAATTTGGATTCAGTATTAGAAACAGAATTAGTTTTTGTTGTTTGTGTAATTATAGATTGTTCGATGTGCTTGAGATAAAAATTAAAAACAACAAATGAGCCAATTCCGAAAGCCAACAGCGCAACCATCAAATAAAAGGTGTAACGACGCATAATTTTATTTCTCCAAAAGTCTGACAAAACCCGCCTGCTCAAAATGTTTGTCTGAAGTAAAAGCCGTATTTATTCCGTGTTCTTTCATTACTACGAAACTCGCGCAATCGGTCAAACTCCATTCTTTATCCGGTCTTTCGCAATAAAGTGACCACGCCTT
>JANOXW010000443.1:0-7698 GCA_031418635.1 Acidobacteriota bacterium | reverse complement strand
GAAACAAATGAGCCGTCCCGTTTTTCATTCCTTCTTGCAAAGTAATGGTTTCTTCTTCAGTAAGTTGAATAAATCTTTTTTGCACAACAGAAGAATACAGGAAATCTAATCATTTACAAAACTATTCTGTCCGATTACTTAGCACCAAAGGTTCTTATAAAAAATTCCCGTCAGACTAATTACGTCTGACGGGAAAAAGGAAGAAACACAAATTTTGGCTTTCATAACGCCAGGTCATTTTCAAAATAGATGGAAGCGTGGTAATTTGTCGGTCAATATTGCTGACGACGTAAAAAGCAGTTAACATTCGGCAGATTGAATTTACCACGCTTCCATTAAATTTATGGTTTTGTCTGAGCTTCAGGTTGCGTAACCGGAACAACTACCGGAGGTTGTGTTGTTCCAGGAGTAGTTGTCTGAACGCCTGAATTTGAAGCCGGATTTCCCAACGGCACAGGCTGAATTATCGTTGTGGTTCGGGTTCCGGTGCCGATTTTACCAGCGGTCGGATTTCCCTCATAGTCAGGACGATAAATGCGCGGTGTTATAAAGAACAAAATCTCGTTGGTATTTCTTTGGGTTGTTCGGTTTTTAAACAAGTTACCAAAAATCGGGATTTTAGAAAGTCCGGGTGTGCTGCTTCTGGCTTCACTTTCCAAATCGGTTAACACGCCACCAACAACTGTCGTTCCACCATCAGGAACTAAAACTTCAGTTTGCATCCGTTGGGTGTCAATTCCCGGTGTTCCGCTTAATCCTGATGACAAAGCACGATTGACAACATTATTTTCGACAGTAATTCGCAAAATTACCGTTCCGGCATCACTAATTTGCGGCGTAACTGAAAGACGCAAAGGCACATTAACAAAGGTTGTTGTAAAAACAACTCCTCCATCATTACCACCACCACCGGCATTTCTTTGAACAGTTGTTACCGGAATTTGACTTCCGCTTTCGATTTGCGCCGGGCGATTATTCAAAGCCGTAACGCGAGGCGTGGCAATAGTTTTTGTCTGTCCTTTGGTTTCAGCCAAATTCAATGCCGCCGTAATCGTCGCCGTTCCGAAAGCACCTGTGGTCAGGAAAAAAGTTCCGGTCGGCACATTATCATTCGGTCGTCCGGTATTTCCCGTGATGCTTCCACCTCGATCAAACGGATTTCTAATAGTAGCACCGAGTTGAACACCGATTTCGCGCAAAAAGTTGCGTTGGGCGATAACGATGCGGGTTTCGATTTCAACTTGCGGTTCGGGTTGATCGAGTAATAAAACAAGTTGGCGCACAGCATCAATATTTTCACGCACATCGGTAATGATTAGTGTGTTGGTTCGTCCATCAACTTCAACGGCGCCGCGTCGTGAAAGCCGTCGTTTGACAATGCCCAAAACGCCTTGGTCGGCACTTCCACTAGCACCACCGGAAGTCGCCCCGCCACCTTCACCGCTACTAACTACGCCACCGCTAAATCCGCCGCTTTGTCCGGCTTCACCACCTAAAGTTCCGGCGGCACGGGCATAATTCAATCGGATAAATTCCGTGAAAAGCGGTGATGTATCGAGTTGGTTATCTCTGATTTTTTGCGATAGTGCTTGTTCATCAGCGAGAGCTTTGCGCTCGGCGATGCGAAGAATATTGCCATTGATTTGAACGCCTAAATCTTGCGATTGCAGAACCGAATCAAGTGCGACATTCCACGGAACATCGTTGACATTAACCGTTACCGGAATGCTTTTCACCGATTTATCAATAACGAAATTAATTCCGTATTGCTGTGTAATATAGTTAAAAATGTCGCGGATGTCGGCATTAACGACATTCAAATTTATTGACTCACCGCGAAAACCCGGGTCGCCATACATTTTGCCTTGTTGTTGTGGCGCGACTGTTTGCGCTGCCACGCCCAAAGCTAAAGCACTGATAATCATTAGTGCGACAACGGCTTTTTTGCCGGACGCGCTTAATTTTTCAAGAGAATTCATGTTTCCTCCGTTGCAGATTCATCTCGTGTCGAGATGTTTTAATTTATTTTATTTTATTGGTTGAATGTCGGCGTAACCATTTGAATTTTGCTACGCCTTTCTAAATTTGGTGTGTCAAGCACTCAAGCATTTGCAGTAAAAAGATTTAATTTTACTTTTACCGTTACTTGAAAATTTTATTGCTCTTTGTTTTCAGCAACTTTGACCGGTTTTCTACCTTTTTTGGAAGGTTTTTCTTTAACCGACTCGGCTGGTTTCTCTGCCGGCTGTCTATTCATTTCGTCAAGCGGCGAAATTATCACCGACGGCATCGGCATTTTATCTTTGTCGGCGGTTGGAACGGGAGTAACTGTACTTGCCGTTTCGGTGTTGCCGGAAGGTTGAATTGGCGCAGTGCCTTGAACTTCTTCCTGAACGCTGAACTGGCGCAAAATTTTGTTTTCAACCGATGCAGTGAATTTTCCGTTAGTCATCTTCGTAACTTTCCGAAAAACAAGCCGGTTTTCTTCAACTGCTACGAGTTGTCCGTCAAAAAATTTCTCGCCCGGATAAATCGTGTAAGTAAGTTTTATCGGTTTTGCTTCGACCATCGCCGCATAGCCGCGTGGTGTGCGAAAAATTCCGATAACCGACATTTCGTCAAGCGTTAAAACACTTGTAACTTTCGGAATGTCCACGCCATTGCTTGCCGCATCTTCGCGCAACCGTTTGTAATAGGAAATTCGTTGCTCTATCGTCGGTGGCAACACAACCATTACCGGCGGCGGTCCAGTAGGTTTAGGTTTATCTACTTTGGCTGTCGGAGTTGTCGTTGTTGTCGGCGTGGATGTTACCGGAGTTGTATTTCGCGGTTTTGCCCAACTCGGTTTTTCAAACGGGTCGCGGGTTTGCGCGTTAGTTTTGGCGAAATAACCGCTAATTAATACAAAACCGACAATTCCTAAACCTAAACTCAGAAAGCGTATAATTTTCGATTTGTTCATAACTTTTCTCTCTTAAAGAATCTTTATATTCCTCTGTGCCGCAGACCTTATTTGGCTGCCGGTGGTGCTGGTGCAGGTGGATTCGCTACCGGAGGTTGACCGTTGGCAGCAGGTGCCGGAGGTTGTCCGTTCGGATTTGGTGCGACCGGTGTTGCTACTTTCGGTTTAATAAGCTCTTCCGGCGTGGCGTAATATGTCGTTAGTAAAAATTGGGCGTGAAGCGTGCGATCACCGGTTTGTTTGTCAATTTGATTTAATTTGAAATCAGTAATTGAAACAATCCGTTGAAGTTGTGCCATTTTTTCAAAAAAAGCTCGCAAGTTGTTAAAATTGCTGTCAACTTCAATCTCGACCGGTTTCTTCATAATAAATTCTTCCTGAACATCATCACGCGGAGCGAAACGGCTGACTATCAAACGACTATCGTTAGCCGAATCCTGTAACCCTTGAAGAACATTAGTAATTTCGCGTTCTTCGGGAAGCAGAACTTTTAATTCGTCATATTCCTGCGTTTTACTGGCAAACAACGCACGAAATTCGTTAATCCGTTGAGTCGCCACTTTCGCCGCTTCATTTTGCGTTTTTAATTGAGCAATTTGGTCGTCCAATTGGACTACTTCTTCACTCATATCTTTAATGAGAAAGTAATAAACGCTGGTGTACAGAAGGGCGGCGATGCCGACAAAAACTATAAGTTGTATATACCAAGCTAGTGCTTTAAATTTTTCTATCATCTCGGTTTCCTTATTTCTGCTTAGTTTCTATTTAGAGCAAACTAAGTTTTGGAATGGTTACTACTAATTTTTTGCGACTTGTGGAGGCGTTGTGCCGTCCGATTGCGAAGCCGCGCCCTTGGGCTGATTTGGCGATTGATTCGGGTTTGCGACTGCCGGCGGTGGAATATTTGCGGCGGTAGTCGGCGATGATTTGCCGACTGCATTGGCTTTTGAAGGTGTATAAGCGCAACGAATGATAAAACCGACAATTTCGAGTTTCGGCGCATCCGGGTTAGTCGTTGAGGCTACCTGATTCGGAGCTTCTTTTCGCTGTGTTTCGATATTCAAATTTGAGAAAAGCCCGCTCGAAAATTCCAAACTGCGTCCGAATTGCGTAACTGCCGCCTCGTCCGGCGAATTGCCTTTGACAGTTAGCACGTCGCCGGTTTGTTCGATGCTTTCCAGATAAAGCCCCGGAACAGAAGCAATTCGTTCACGCATTGCTTCTAACACGGCACTCGGACCGGCTTGCGAAGCGCGAAGATTTTTAATCAAGTCAATGCGCCCGTCAATGTTTTGGATTTTCAATTCCAAATCTTTCATCTCTTTCGTTACGGCTTCGAGTTCGGCGGCAATTTGTTTTTGCTCTTCGAGTTCTCTTTCAGCTCGTGCTTTTGCCATTTGAACACTAATAAAGTGTCCGCCGGTTAAGGCTAAGAGCAAAAATGCCACCGCAATTGACATCAACAGCAATCGTGTCGTCGGGCTGCTGATTTTGCGTTCAACCGCGACAACTGCTCCACCCTGTCTTTCCGTAACTGAATCTAATAGATTTATCTTAATCATCTCAGTTCCACTCCTCTGACTGCCAGACCGACGGCAACCGCCATTTCAGGCATAATTTCACTTAAATAATCCGGGTCAAATTTGCGTGTATCCACCTTGATATTGCGAAACGGATCTAAAACTTCCACCGGCAATTCCAGCCGGCGCGAGAGTTCTTCCGCTAAACCGCTTAGTTTTGAACCGCCGCCGGAAATTAAAATCTTTTGCACGACGACTTCCGTATCTTCGGTGGTGGCGCGATAAAAATCGAAAGTCTTCTGAATTTCCATTGCTACCATTTCCGTTACATCATTTATCAACGGCTCGATTGATTTTTCCTCAACGCCTGCCGCCGAATCCATTACTCCACGCTTGACCGCTTCGGCTTGTTGAAAACTGAGTCCGAGATTTCGTTGTAAAACGTCGGTGAACTGACTTCCGCCAACCGTAATATCGCGTGTAAATAATGAACGAGTGCCTTGCACCAAATTTACGTTCATCGTGGACGCGCCGATGTTGAGTAGCGTTACAACTTGTGAATCATCGGGTTGATAATTGATTTCGTAACAGTTTTGCAGTGCAAACGTATCAACATCAATCACGACTGGTTGTCTTCCGGCAAGTTGAATAGCTTGTTTAATATTGTCAATTCTTTCGCGTTTGACCGCCGCAATTAAAACATGTGTCGCTTCGGAGTTTTCAACCGTA
Source organism: Acidobacteriota bacterium (assembly GCA_031418635.1). Classification (GTDB taxonomy): domain Bacteria; phylum Acidobacteriota; class Blastocatellia; order Pyrinomonadales; family Pyrinomonadaceae. The sequence continues at coordinate 2,487 of JANOXW010000443.1, read as the reverse complement.
ATCTGATAATCAAGGCTGACATCCGACAAATCGTAGGGAATATGTTCTTCGGCGTGCCAGTCAATTGATTCTTCGAGTTCTTCACGGCTCATCGGCGGCAAAACAATATTTTTGATAATTACCGAATGACCGCTAACTCCCGTAACGACTTGACTTGCATCTATCTGATGATTTGAACAGATATTGTTTATCACTTCCGAAACGGTGTTCAACTCCATTATTTGTCCGTCAACCACCGTGTCCGCCGGCAAATTCTCAAAGCCTAAACCAATCAGGCTTAGGTTGTTCATTTTACCGTCGAGTTCCACGATTTTGATTGAACTTGAGCCGACATCTAAACCGGCAACGCTTTTCTTTTTACCGAACAGCATTATCTTTAACTCCTTATACGCTTTCGCGCCAATCTTTATATTTTTTTATTAGGGGCAAATGTAGTTTTCATTAAACCAACGATTCAGGCTTTTTGGCAGACAGAAGATTTTTTGCCACCTGTCGGACTGACAGCAAAGACATAATTTGGTTCGATAGGTAAAACTGATAGCAGAGCCAAAATACCTGTTTCGTTTTGTTGCTTGGAAAAAGCAATGTTTGCTTTTAGTTGCTCCTTATATGAAAACTTTTTCGTTTATAGGTGGCGATAGGAAACGACATTTGTTATGTCGTCATTTAATAAAACTACAACAGTGCTAAAGTTTTGTCAACAACTATTTTCATTGTTTAACGCAAAATGATAAAAAGATTTTCAATTTGACCGATTTAGCTGTCAAATTGACTGATTTATTAGACATTTTTGGGAAAGTTGAATTACGGACAGGCTTCAATAGAAATTATCGGAAATAATTAGCCGTCCGCTCCGCGAAGTACGCTCGTTTTCACGAAGTGTTTTGTCAGAAAATCACCGTTTTTTGAATGACAAGGCTGACAAAAATAAATTGCGCGTGTCCCTTCGTGTATTTGCGAAGCAGGACGGTTAATTTCTTATTTCCGATAATGTCTATTAAAATTGCGGACTCAAATAAACTTCAGAATCATAATCGAGCAATCCGAGTTTTACCAATTGAAGCCAGCCTTGCCGTCCAAGCAAGTTTCGTTTCACCGCGTAAGATTCGGCAAAATAGACGTAAGACTGAAAATGTAAGCCCAATGTTTCAAGTTCGACTTGGTGGGCATATGCAACTAAACCACCTGCCAAAGTTATAAACTTCTCACGATACCCGCTTTCGACATCAATTTCCAGAAAGTCCGCCATACCTCTTTCAAAAAGGCAAGTCTGCGCCCCTGTATCAATCTTGGCGGAACAAATTGTTTCCAAATTTCCATACCGCAAAGTTGCGTCAACGGTAATGCCTGTTTCGAGCGATTTATAAACACCTTTTTTCTCAAAATCAACTTGAAAAGCCATTACCAAAATCCTCCGCTAATAAATCGCGGACGATTGCTTCCTTCAACATACATAATAAGCGCATCATTTATTCCAAGTTCCCGCGCCTTGACCGCAACAATCTTATACCCATCGCCAACCGCCACTAAATTATCGCCGTCAAGCGCAACATATTGTCCGTCATATTCATCACGATTTTTGGCAAGCCACTCGTATTCGCGTGAACGGTCTTTAACAGGCAAATCGGTAGCAATAATCCGCGCTTTTGCCGCCAACTCGCGCCTTCGTTCATTATTTTGCAAAACTAACTTTTCTTCCAACATAACTTTCACAAATTCATCTTTGCTGATGCCATTGCGCCGCGCTTCGGTTTCGAGCCGCAATTCAAGTTCATTAGGTATTTCAACAGTTAAAGTCATTATCTTTTACCTCTCGCCAAAGATTTTATCACGAAACCAAATTGCTCAATAAAACTATTTCAAAAAAAAATCTGAAAAAAATAAAAAAATATTTTCACTTTTAGTAAGGTTGCCGATTTTGCGCGGTCTTTAATATGCAAAAGGTGAAAAAGCGTATTGTGTGCCGCCTTTTGAGTTGCGAAGAATCTCGTTAAAGCAATGACATTTTTCACGCTTCAATCGCCTGAAACACAAATGCTTTTCACTTTTGATGCAGTTTCAAATCAAATTTCAAAAGGAGATTTTCGCTTTATGACATACAACACGAATAACATTTTTCAGTTAATAGATAAAAGAAGATGTATTGCTAAAAATACTTTTCTCTTTTCGGTTATATCTTTTTCGTTTCTAGCAATCACAATTGGGTTAGTATCTTTACCCCAAAAGGCTTTGGCACAAACACAACAAAAGATAACTAACAAAGACGTGATAAAAATGGTGAAGGCTAGACTTTCAGTCGAGATTATTTCGGCAAGAATCAAAGCTTCAAAAACTGAATTCGACACTTCTACAACGGGTTTGCAAGAGTTAAAAAAACAAGGTGTTCCAGATTCCATAGTTTTCGTTATGCTGGAAAGTCAGACAATAACTTCTCCAACTATTAACATATCAAACGAAACTGAGCCACAGGTTGTGGGTAATATAAAA
>JANOXW010000442.1:0-5675 GCA_031418635.1 Acidobacteriota bacterium | reverse complement strand
CCACTGCCCAATTAACCGGCGCGGCACCGCGATATTTCGGCAAAAGCGAAAAATGAACATTGATCGCGCCTTTCGGAAACGCATTCAGATAAGTTGCGGGTAAAATCCTGCCGTAAGCAACGACAATGGCAACATCTGCTTGATGAGATTTAAAGAGTTCGAAACTTTCCGCCGTTTTTATCTTGGTCGGCTGAAAAACTTTCAAGTCATTTTCCAACGCAAACTCTTTAACCGGCGGCATCGTCAGCTTATTTCCACGCCCTTTCGGACGGTCAGGCTGAGTCCAAACCGCAACAACTTCGTGTCCGTCATCAAGCAGATTTTCTAAACTAGGAACTGCCGCCAAAGGCGTTCCCATAAAAACTATTTTCATAACTTTCAAATTCCAAATCAAGACTTATAAACTTGAAACTTGCGTAGTTTCCTAACTTTGTAGTCCTAAAAAAATTTAATCAACGATAATAAATAATCATAAACGGTAAAATTATCACTCCGAACGCCCCAACAATAATACACCACCACGCCATTTTTAGACCGACTATTTCACCCTTAGATTGATTTATTATTTTTCTAGCTTGCAAACCGGAAATAAAAGAAATTAGAGAACCAAGACCTGCCAACCAAACAATTGAGAATACAAACCCGCGTGATAAAATTTTGCTCACTTTAATTTGTAACTCAAGATTAGGTGGTATTTTACTACTCATAACTGATTATTTTTTCAATCTTAGCGCATCTTTCATTACATAGAAAATCCAATTTTCTTCCATCACGCCTTGAACGAGATACGCGCCTGCGCCGTTGGCAAAAATCGCTACGTCTTCGCCGCCGTGTGTTTCATCATTTAACGGCACTGTAGCTTCTTGTTTATAATCGGGATTTGTAACTTGTTCTTCGGTCAAATCGGGGCGTGTGTCACGATAACCTTTGCCGTTGGCGTAACCGAGAGTCGTGTAAGGTTTGCCGTTTTTGTCTGTCCGCGGCTTTTCTTCGATCATTCCTTTGCCGTCAACTTCTTGCGTCAACCCCAAAATATTATTGCCGCGAATCGGATAACCGCCAATCGTGAAAGTGTGTGAATGGTCAGCCGTAACAATTATCAAAGTATCATTCAAATTAACTTTGTTTTGCGCCGTGCGAACCGCGTTTGAAAGTTCAATCGCATCGGTCAAAGCGCGAAAAGCGTTGCCGTTGTGATGCGCGTGGTCAATTCTGCCGGCTTCAACCATCAAAAAGAAACCTTTTTTGTTGCTTGCTAAAACATCAATCGCCTTCGCCGTCATTTCACTCAAAGAAGGTTCGCCTGATTTATCTTTCGGACGGTCATATTCATACTGCAAATGCGAAGGCTCAAAAAGTCCCAAAAGATGTTTCGTCTTTTTCGCGTCAATCGCGTCAAATTGCTGTTTATTCCAAACATAATCGGAGTTTTTATACTTCGATTTCCATTCTTCCGTCAGATTTCTGCCGTCCAATCTCTCGCCTTTGGCATTATCATATTCGGGATCGCTCATCGAATTCGGCAAAAATTTCGTGCGCCCGCCGCCAAGTGCAACTTCTAACCCGTCGCCGTAGTTAAATTCCATTAACTGTCGCGCAATGTCGGGAAATTTTGCATCAAAGGCATCTTTTGAACTTTTGAAAATATCGCTGTCAGCTTCCCAATCTCGATCAGTCGTGTGCGCGTAACACGCGCCCGGTGTAGCGTGAGTTAATCGCGCCGTTGTAACAATGCCGGTTGATTTGCCGTTTTCTTCCGCCATTTCCAAAAGCGTTTTCGTCTTGTTTCCGGCGACGGTTTTATAATCGCCGTGAACGGCATTTTGATTGACCGACAAAACTCCTTCATTAGTTTTAATGCCGGTGATAATTGCACTCATCGTCGGCGCAGAGTCCGATGTTTGTTGATTTGCGCTGTAAGTTTTGGATAACGCCGTGAATGGAAACTCCTCAAAACTCAGCCGATTTTCCTCGCCACTCGTCCCGCGCAGTTGTCCTTCGAGAATCCGCGAAGCCGTAATGGTCGTAACGCCCATTCCGTCGCCGATAAACAGAATGACGTTTTTCGCTTTGCCTTTGTTAATTTTCTGCCTTTTTCGCGCATCAATCGCCGATTGTCCGTCGCGTCGCCAAGTTTCCGGCGTTTCCTGCCGTTTGACGGGAAATTGCGGTTGCACAGTTTGAGAAAATGTCGAAACGACAAAACTTAAAATAACCGCGAAAGTCATACATTTTGATTTCACTAATTTTTCCTCGCAAAAAAAACTAAATTTGAATAAATTATTGAAATTGTAATACATTCATCTTACAAACCAAATTCAGCCTAAAAAAATTCGTGTTAAAATTTAATCAACTTTAACACGAATTCACAAAGCCTATTTTAGTTTGTCTAAAAAGCGCAGTGATAATTGTAACCATCAAAAACGCGCGTCCATTTTCCATTCTGTCGGCTATAAACGTGGAAATTATTTCCTTCAAAAGCCCGATTGATAGTAAAAATTTCAGCCGTCGTATCGCCGTTGTATTCAAGCGAATCGAGCAATAATTCACCGCCGAGTTCGTCCAAATCTTTCAGTTCGCCACTCATCAAATCAGCGGGCGTAACCTTTGCATAATCGCTATAACCGAAAACGTATTTGCCGTCGCTGTTTTTGTCGGCGATAAAAAACAATAGATTTCTTTCTTTATCAGAACTTTCCACCCAAAACGAACCGACCATTTCGGCTTTGCCGTCGTTGTCCACGTCAATCGCCGTTAAATTATAGTATTGCAAATTTTTAACCGCAGTTGCCGACACTTTTTGTTTGATAAATTCAGCGCGAACCAACGATTCGATTTCTGCCCGTTCCGTCGCCGTCGGCAGCCGTCGCACGCCCGACGCAGTTTTTGCAGTTTTCTCGCTGGTTGCTAAACCCATCACAAAACCTTTTAATTTGGCTTTACTCGATTGCGTTGTAATCATCGCCAAATTTTTCCCGCAATCGGATTTCGCATCCGAACTTATCACGGTAATCGTGCCATTTGTCGCACTGCCGAAAATCAAATTATAAACCGTTTTCGGCTTGTAATAAGTATTGGTAAAATTCGTCAACGATTTCGCTTCATCGCCACCATTAACAGTTGCCACGAGTTCGCCTTTATCAATCGCACCAATCGGCTCAAGCGTTTGACCGTCATTCAAAACGGCAAAGACAATCGGTTTAGGCTTTGCCGTCGGTTTGGATTTACTGCTTTTTTGAGCAGAAACGACTGACACTATCAGTAAGACCAATAATAGGCAAATTGAAATTTTAGTAAAAATTGTTTTTTTCATAATGACTTGATTATTGTAAAGACGTTATTTTCGCATAGAGAAAATTTATTTAATCTTAGGCAAGTGTGCCGCTTCGCTAAAACTTTCCAATCCTTGAAACCAAATGAGATTTTGTAGCAATTGCATTGGTGCTTCGACGACAAATTCTTTCCCATCTTTACCTTGCTCAACCCTAATTGTTATCTCGCAATTCGGTAATTCTAATTTACGATAGCTTCCAACATAGAAATATCGATATTTTAGTCCAGGCATTAGGTCAAAAGGACGAAGTTGCAAAACTCTTTTCAGAACGCGATAACCTGCGGGAGAAACATTGAAGCCAAACTTTTGAATTTGGTCGTTAATTTCGATTGCAACAACACCCGTATATTGCTCTTTCTCATCAATGAAAGCATCAACAATTTCTGGCATTCCTTTGTGATTGTCGCGCATTTTCGATTACCAAAAGTATTTTCCCGTTTTCCCCTGAGAAAACACTCGCCCTTTTTAAACCTAAACGTCGAACTTAGCAATTATATCTTTTTTGAAACCGACTTCCCTTGCATAAATTGCAAAAGATATTCGCGCCCGCCCGCTTTTGAATCAGTTCCCGACATATTAAAGCCGCCAAACGGATGAACGCCGACGAGTGCGCCCGTGCATTTGCGATTCAAATAAAGATTTCCGACGTGGAATTCACGACGCGCTTTTTCTAATTTTTCTTCATCCGACGAATAAACCGCGCCCGTCAAACCGAATTCAGTATCATTGGCAATTTCCAGCGCGTGGTCAAAATCTTTAGCCTTAATCACCGCAAGAACAGGTGCGAAAACCTCTTCTTGTTCAAGTGTTGATTTCGGTTCGACATTATCAATAATCGTCGGTTCGATATAAAAACCATTCGCGTCGTCGCCCGTGCCGCCCGTCAAAACCTTTCCGCCTTCGGCAACACCTTTTTCAATATACGAGAGCGTTTTATCAAACGATTTTTTGTTAATAACCGCCGCCATATTCGTATCGCCTTCGGTTGGCAAACCAATTTTCAGATTTTTTGTCAATTCGACAATCTTTTCCATCAATTCATCGTGAACTTTTTCGTCCACAATCAGACGCGAACACGCCGAACACTTCTGACCTTGAAAACCAAACGCGGCTTGCACCGTGCCAAGCGCGGCTGAATCCAAATCAGCATCATCGGCAACAACAATCGCATCTTTGCCGCCCATTTCCGCCACGACGCGCTTTATCCAAATCTGTCCGTCGCGCGTTTTCGCCGCTTGTTCGTTGATGTGAAGACCAACCTGTTTTGAACCCGTGAACGAAATAAACCGCGTTTTCGGATGCGTAACCATCGCTTCGCCCGTTCCCGCGCTGCCCGTTATAAAATTGACTACGCCGTTCGGCAAACCGACTTCTTCCAAAACCTCGACAAATTTCGCGGCAATCGTCGGCGAATCGGACGAAGGTTTCAAAACCACGGTATTTCCCGCGACAACCGCCGCCGAAGTCATTCCCGCCATAATCGCCAACGGAAAATTCCAAGGCGGAATAATCGCGCCGACTCCAAGCGGAATATATTCAAACCGATTGTCTTCGCCTTCAAGCCGTGTAATCGGTTGTTCACCCGCCCAACGAATCATCTCGCGCCCATAAAATTCCAAAAAATCAATCGCTTCCTGTGTGTCGCCGTCGGCTTCCGCCCAAGTTTTCCCGACTTCAAAAACCATCCAAGCCGAAAATTCGTGCTTTCTTTCGCGCACGATATGCGCCGCTTTGAACAGATATTCGGCGCGTTCTTCCGCCGAAACCTTTTTCCAAGATTTAAAGGCTTCCGTCGCCGCGTCAATCGCTTTATTAACCAAATTTTCCGCATCCGCATCGCCTTCGGAAAACTTCCCGACAACCTGCGATTTTTCGGCGGGATTGATGCTCTCGAATTTCTCATCAAGCGTAATCTTTTCGCCATTGATAAAAATCGGATATTCTTTCCCAAGTTCGCCTCTCACCTTTTCAATCGCCGCCCGCATCGCTTCGGCGTTTTCAGGTCTTGAAAAATCCGTAAATGGTTCGTTTCTAAATTCGTCTAAACTTTTTTGTGTTTGCATATATTTCTCACTATTTAATCTTTACCCAATTCTCAACGTATTTATTTAACTCGACTTTAGACTCAACTTTAGATAAAATAGCTTATTTTTACAAATCAATATTGTTTGAGCCACTGCAAAATTTTGATAATCTGCTGTTTTCCAGCTCGATATTTCGGCTTTTAATAAATAATTCATTACTGAGCGGCCTAATAATTACAAGGGTTTTGAGAACTAAGAAAATCTGCTCACGCGCACATACGAAAAAAAATCATTTTAACCAAATCTTTTTTCTTGTT
>JANOXW010000441.1:0-2099 GCA_031418635.1 Acidobacteriota bacterium | reverse complement strand
GAAATCGCTTCCGTTACGACGACAATCAGTAATGCGCCGACTTCGTGCGCTTTGTCCGCCAACGCTTTGACATCTTCGATACAGCCGAAAAAGTTTGGCGATTGCACCACAAAAGCCGCCGTTTTGTCGTCTAATTTGCTCAAATCGTCAGACAAAATCCGTCCTGATTCTTTATCAAAGTGAACGGTTTCAATCGTCAAATCGCCGTGTTGCGTATAAGTTTTGGCAACTTCCAAGTATTCGGGATGAACAGTTTCGGCGATGACGACTTTATCGCGGCGCGTAACTCTCTGCGCCATCAAAAACGCTTCCGCCATCGCCGTCGAACCGTCATACATCGAAGCATTTGCCACGTCCATTCCGGTCAATTGGCAAACCAAAGTTTGAAACTCGAAAATATATTGCAGAGTTCCCTGCGTAACTTCGGGTTGATACGGCGTGTATGACGTGAAAAATTCGCTGCGTTGAATTAAATGATCAACCACCGTCGGCGAATAATGCGAATACGCGCCTGCGCCAAGAAACGAAGGCTTGCGCGTCGCCGTGTTCAGTTCCGCCAACTTTTCCATTCCGCCGATAACTTCCGGTTCGGCAAGTGGTTCGGTTACATTCAAAGCGCGATTTAATTGCGCGTCTTTGGGAATCGAACGAAAAAGTTCTTCCGCCGAATCGAGTCCGACAATTGTTAACATCTCGCCACGTTCTTCGGGCGAATTTGGTATATATCTCATTTGGATTTTGGATTTTGGATTTTGGATTTTGGATTTGTTTAGGACGAAGGACAGCTAATAAATTAGCAGTTTTCCAATCCAAAATCTAAAATTCAAAATTAGTTAGGCTGTTTCCGCCAAATATTCCTCATATTCTTCGGCAGAAAGCATCGCATCGGCTTCAAGTGGATTGTTCATTTTGACTTTTATCATCCACGCTTCGCCGTAAGCATCATTGTTGACAAATTCGGGATTATCGTTCAAATCGTCGTTTGATTCGACAATTTCACCACCGACGGGAATGAAAATCTCCGACACGGCTTTGACCGATTCAACCGAACCGAAGGCTTCGTGCGCCTCGAATTTGTCGCCGACCGAAGGTAGTTCGACATAAACGACATCGCCGAGCGAATGTTGCGCGTAATCGGTAATGCCGATGGTTGCTACGTTTCCGTCAACTTTAACCCACTCGTGGTCTTTGCTGTAATGTAAATTTTCTGGAATATTGTTTGCCATAATTTGATTTTGAATTTGAAATTATTTTTCTCTTTTATAAAAAGGTGTCGGCACGATGTTTGCCGAAATATGTTTGCCTCTGACATCAATTTTAATTTCTTGACCGATATTTGCAAACTCGACAGGCACAAAAGCTAAACCGATATTTTTTTTCAAATATGGCGCGGGACTTCCCGACGTAACATAGCCGACTTTTTCATCATTAACATAAACGTCCATTTCGTCGCGGGCGATGCCTTTGTCGGTCATTTCAAAACCGACGAGTTTGCGTTTTAAGCCTTCTTCTTTTTGTTTGACAAGCGCGTCTTTGCCGAGAAATTCTGTTTTTAATTTGCAAATCCAACCGAGATTGGCTTCAAGCGGTGTGATTTCGTCCGAGATTTCGTGTCCGTAAAGCGACATCGCCGATTCTAATCTCAAAGTGTTTCGCGCCGCGAGTCCGCACGGCAAAATGCCGTTTTCCGCGCCGTAATTTCCTGTTTCCAACAATTTATTCCAAATCTGTTCGGCGTAATCTTTGTTAGCGTAAATCTCGAAACCGTCTTCGCCCGTGTAACCCGTGCGCGAGATTATCGCGTCAACGCCGTCAAAAGTGCCGACCGTAAAATGATAATATTTTATTTCGTTCAGTTTTACGTCGGTCAATTTCTGCGCGATTTCCAGCGCGTCGGGACCTTGCACAGCGATTTGACAATAATCCGCACTGGCATTAGTTAAAGTAAGGCTTTCATCTTTTAAATGTGAGGTAATCCATTCCCAATCTTTATCGGTTGTTCCGGCGTTGACGACTAACAAAAGTTTGCCTTCGTCATAGCGATAAACGAGCAAATCGTCAACCACCGTGCCGTCTTCGCGCGTCAAAGCCGAATAATG
>JANOXW010000440.1:0-1706 GCA_031418635.1 Acidobacteriota bacterium | reverse complement strand
GTGAAGAATTGCTTATCACCGACACGCTGCTGGCAGATGAAACCTACGCGGCAGACGGATTGCAAAAAAAATACCGGGCGGTGGGCGGCTGGCTTTTAACATCGAAACAACTGCCAAAGCAAAACCGAACTTGGAAAAATGATTTATTCGCTTATCGCAAAGAAACTATCGAATTGCTTTTTCAACGCATCATTCAAGCGGCTGACCTGAAAAAATGTCAAGTCAAAGGAAATGGCAAAAACGGGGCGTTTGTTTTGGCAAGTGTATGGTTATATCAGATAATCTTTCTGAATAATTTCAAAGAGCAAAAACCGTTGACAAATGTCAAAGAACAAGTGGATTTAGCGCGGTGGCGCGTTCCAATTTGAATTATGTCCAGTCTTCAGTTATTTCAATTTCACGGTGAAATTGTGCTTTTGCAGTAGGTTTAACTGCTACCTGGGCAAGCAAGGTTTTAAGAACGACCGTTAGACCGTCCGACAGGCGGCGAGCCAGATATACGGCTCCCGCTCCACCTTCACCCAATTTCTTTATAATTTCGTAATTATTAATATCACCGTAGAGTTTATCCGTTTCCTTTTGGGCATTCTCGTGGATGATTTTCAAAATATCATCCGGTTGAGCCTGCGCCGCTTTGCGGCATTCGCTACAGGTATAACTGCCTCGAAGTCCGGTAGGCATTTCGCTTGAGACGTTCTTACCGCAATTATCACACTTAATTGTGTAATCGGGAAGTGTTTTTTGATCGTTCCCGTAATGCCCCAACTATAAGTTTTTAGCCAAATCAAAGTGTTGGACAGCCGAACAGTTCTTCGGCGATGTCCAAGTCTTTGTTTTGGCTTAGTTTGTTTAAGGCTTTTATCAATTTATCTCGCGGATTTTCTTCTCTTTTTTTGAGCGTTTGCAAAATGCTTGTCCAAATTTCTCTGGTTTTTGCCCCTTCTTCGCTTTGCGAACCGTAACTCATTTTTCTCGCAATTACTACTTTTCGGATTTCTCTTTCCGCATAATTATTTTCTGCCGGAATCTGACTGCTTTTGCTCCAACCATACAATCGTCTCTCTTTTTCGACAAAGAAATCCTGCCATTTTCTGACTCCGAAATTATCCGCTTGGTGCTTGCTCAAATCTATTATTTTCGCTTTGATTTTCTCTGCTTCAACTTTATATTCTTCCTCATTGAACTTCCGATTCCGCAGTTGCATCGCGTCCGTCAAACATATTTTCATCTCAGTTGTGTAAATTTTGACCTCTTTATTTGTCTCAAATTCCTGCTCTAAATCCTTTATTTCTCGCAAAAGATGGGCAAAGGCAATACTGAATTTCGCACGGAACACGATTGTATCCAGCGTATCGGTCAACCACCAAAATCCCTGTAAGTTGCTGTGTTCCAATCACTTCTGTGACCACGCTCGCACTTCTCGTGCCTCTGAAAAGATACAAACTCACTTCTTTTGAACCGAAATACCAACTCCAGCCGTTTCCGCCATCCGTTCGCCAACTCGTTTCATCCGCGTGCCGGATTTCGGCTTGCCGATAATCTGTTTTCAGTTTTTCCAAGCACGGTTTTAAGTAGTTTCCGACTCGTTTCAAATTGCTTAAAACGGTCGCATCATTGACCCCAAATCTTTCCGAAATTTGCCCTAAAGTTCGCCCCAAAACGTAGTGTTGTTCCGCGATTTCAATCATCAATTCATTGCTCAAACT
>JANOXW010000439.1:0-1522 GCA_031418635.1 Acidobacteriota bacterium | reverse complement strand
CTTTTTCCGACAGATGCGCGTCGCGGTCATAATCTTTACTTGCCGCTGAAAATTCTTTTTCGGCTTTTTCAAGTTCACTTTTCAATCGTGCAACTTCCTGTTTCGCTGCCGAAAATTCTTTCTCGCGTTCCGTCAAAGTTTTGGCAAGCGATTCATTCGACAAAAATTCCCGATGGGCGTTTTCCGTCTTTTCGCGTTCATCGGAGAACTGTGTCCATTGCGCGTCCAAAAACTGATACGAAGCCAATTGCTCAACCAAAATTCCCCGATCATTTTCCAGACGTTCCAGATTTTTTTCAACTTCAGTAATTTGCTGACGAATGTTTATTTCACGATTTGCCTCAGTTTGAAGCATTTTGATTTTTGCCTTCGGATTGTCCAAAACCTTCAATTTGTTTTCGATTTCGGCTAAATCAATTTCGGTTTTTGCTAAATCTTCTGACTGTTTTTGTAAAGCAAGTTGTTTTTCCCGCAATCTTTTTCCTTCATCAATCACAGTTTCTTTGTGTTCTTCCAACTTTTTCAAAACAGCCACAGATTTTTCGGCTTCACGCGATTGTTTGAGCAAAACAGAGATTTTCTGCTGTTCAATTTCTAATTTGGAAATGTTTGTTTTTATTTCGCTGAACTGACTTTGCACAAAAGTTTCCAGCGTTTCACCTTCTTTCAAATTCAAACATTTCTGCGAAAGAATCGGACACAAACCATTTCGGATTTCACTTTGAAACTTTTTATCACGTTCCAAATTAGCGCGAAGTCGGGCAACCTCGTTTGTAATCATTGATTCAAGTGCGCTCAAAGGTTTAACTTCCGAAGCCGTAGCGGTTCTTTGTTCCATTCTGCCAATTTCTTCTTTGGTTCGCTTATATCTTTCTAACTGCTCGGCAATTTCAGGATTTAATATTTTAAGTTGCTTTTCGGCGGCTTTTGCGTCCGCAACCTGATTTCGTAAAGTTTCGCGTTCTTTTTCAAGTTGTTCTTGCTCCGAAATTTTCGGCTCAAGTATGGCGATTTCCTGATGCGCTTTGAGGGATTTTTCCAAATCTTCCTGAAACTTTTTTTGGTCGGCTTTGACATTGACCTGCGCTTTTTCCACCCGCGCCATTTCCACGTTCAGTTTGTCGCGTCCGATTCTTTCGCGTTCCAATTCTTTGAGCCGCGACAAAGCCGCGATATGCGTTTTATAATCGGCTTCGACAAGTTTTATTTTCTCCTGCGCGTTCAACGCCTGATTTCGCTCATTTTCTTTTTGCTTTTCGACAAATTCCGCCTGTGTGTTTTCAGTGTTCAATTTGTCGCGCAAAGTTTTTAGCTCATTAACTTTTGCTTCGCTTTCGTCAAACTTCTTGACGATTTCGTTTCTTTCAGCGAATTCTTTTTCAAGATTTGTGAGCGTTGCGGTTAAATCTTTCGCTTGATTTTCGTAAATGTTATATTCTGCTTCGATGCTATCAAAACGTGCCAATTCGCCTTCGGCACGAGCGATTTTTTCGCGCACGGACGTTATTTGTAAGTCAATATA
>JANOXW010000438.1:0-7188 GCA_031418635.1 Acidobacteriota bacterium | reverse complement strand
TCGCATCAAAAGTTTGGAGTAACCTAAAAATGCTATTTTATAAAAATCTACGCTTTTCTTTTATCACAAATTTTCTAATTGTTTTATCTTTCGTGCTTGTTCCGTTTTCGACAAGTTGTTCGGCATTTGTCCGGCAAATGTCGGAAGACGATGCTTTAAAAGCTCTGCGCCAATTGACCAAAGATGGCAAACTTCCGCCTGAAAATGTTGTTTTGGAAATCGAAAATCGGTTCTCTAAGACAAAAACGGGTGCGTTAGCAAAACTTTTGAGGGCGCGAATTCGGTTTGAAACTAGCGATTTTGACGGTGCGGCAAACATTCTTAATGCGGACGTTTTTCGTCAAAAGACAAAGTTGGCGGATTACGCACTGTGGCTTCGCGGCAAGGCTTTGCAAAGCGTGGGAAAACATACCGAAGCGATGACTGTTTTTGCCGAACTTGCCAAAGATTTTCCGAGTTCGTTGCGCTATCGTGAAGCCAAATTGCTGTGGGCAAACAGCGCGTTGCAAGCGGGACAAGCCGATAAAATTCTGACTTTTCTGCAAGATTTGAGCGAAAAAAATCAAGCCGACGCGCTATTCATTACGGCAAAGGCGTTTGAAACGCAAGGCAATAAACCGCAGGCAATCGCGTTTTACCGCAAAGTTTATTTTTACGGCGCGGGAACGGATGCAAGCAAAGAAGCGGAAACGAAATTAACCGCACTCGGACAAAATCTTGCGCCGCAAAATGTGGAAGAACTCTTAACTCGCGCCAATAAACTCTACGCCGCGAAAAATTATGCCGAAGCGCAGACGGCTTATAGTAATTTGTTGCTTAATTCTCCAAACTCGAATACGCCAAACATAAATCTCAAACGGCTGATTGCATCGGCAAATTCACGCCAAACTACCGAAGCACAAATCGCGTTTAATCTGATTCCGAATTCAGCAGATGAACGCGCCGAAGCCTATTATCAACTTGCTCTCGGTTACGCAAAGGCGCGGCAATGGGAACAAGCGCGGACAGTAATTGAAGAAATGCGTCAAAAATTTCCAAAAAGTGATTTCACGCCGAAAACCTTGGTTGATGTCGGGTTAGCGGCGCGGGATGCGAAAAATAGTTCGGATGAAACAAATTTTTTGAAAACCGCTGTCTTTGCTTATCCAAACGCAATTGTTGTGGCGCAAGCACAGTTTGAACTCGCTTGGCTTGAACACGAAAATAAGAATTTTCAAGCGTCGTCAAAATTATTGACCGAACATTTGGCTCGATATGCCGATAAAGACACGACAAATCGCGGAAAAGCAGGTTATTGGGCGGCGCGTGATTCGGAAAAAGCGGGAAAAATCGCGGAAGCCTGTGCGCTTTACGACGGCGTGCTTTATCGTTACGGCGCAAATTGGTATGGCTATTTGGCTTTGCAAAGATCAACGACTTTGCGCGGTCAGGGAAAATGTCAAACTGCGCCGAAGTTTCCCGCTGATTCGTTTGTGCCGAAAGCGATTGCAAATCTGAAAACCGTAACCGTCGCGGCGGAAACTTCCACGCCGAAAGAATTTGAAAGAACGGAAAAAGCGGAAGAATTAGACATTATCGGGCTGTTCGATTGGGCGATTGACGAGCTAAAAGAAGCGCAAAAAACCGCCGATAAAAGCCCGAAAGTAAATTTCGCATTGGCACAACATTATCGCTATAAACAAGATAACGTCAACGCATTATTAGCATTAGCGAAAAGCTATCCCGATTATTCGCAGATGTTTCCCGAAGAAATGGGGCAAGCCGAATGGGACATTTTTTATCCTTTGACAAATTGGAACGACATCAAATATTGGTCGAAACAGCGCAATCTCGACCCATTTCAAGTTGCGGGTTTTATTCGGCAGGAAACTATCTTTGATCCAACTGCCAAATCGGGCGCAAACGCCTACGGTTTGATGCAACTTTTGATTCCGACTGCCCGCACGATTGCGAAAAAATACAATTCTTCAACAACCGCCATCAACGGTGAAACGCTTTTTCAACCCGCACTCAACATCGAACTCGGCACGGCATACATCCGCGACCAATACGATAAATATTTCCGTACGGAATTTGTCGCCGTCGCCTACAACGCCGGACCGGGGCGCGTCGGTCAATGGCAAAAAACTCTGCCGTCGGAGATGGACGAGTTTGTCGAAGCGATTCCATTCCGCGAAACAAAAGGTTATGTGCAGGGAATTATCAGAAATTCGGCGCAATATCGGCGGCTTTATGACGACAACGGCAGATTCAAATCAAATGTCGGTTCGCGCCCGTTGCGCGGCGAAATTGATTCTAAGCCACGCGAACAATTTGCACGGGAATTTCCCGAAATTATTTTAGATACGAATTATTCGGCTGAGTGAGTAATCGAAGTTCATTTAATTAACCTGAAACGCGAGAGCGAGAAGAATCACCACAAAAAAGCGCGGAATTCACAGAAAAAAATCAATTTCTTTTTGTGAATTCCGCGCTTTTTTGCGGCTGATGGTGTCTAGGTTATCGTTTGGGTCTTAGTCCTTCTAACTTTCGCTAACGCTACTAAGACAGCGTACAGAGTTATTTACTCTGAAGTATTGGCGAGGATCTTTTTTAGTTAGCTTATTCTCTTTCTTATCTCTAAGCACACGACAGTAAATTAAGCCAGATATTGAAACACCTCTGTTTATCGGGTGTTTTGAGGTTGAACAAGATGTTCTGCAAGGCATCCAGTCCAATTCTGAACAGGCTTTTGGCATATCTTCCATTGTTCTTGAGTTTCAGGGCAACTCGTTTCAATATCACCACTTGAATGTTTCCCATGAGCATTGCCAAACACAACGCTAGTCCTAACATCATCATCAGCTTACTGATCTTCTCAGGATTGGTCAGATGCGTTTCTTCCAACTCGAATCCGCGACTTTTCAAGCATCCGAACATTGTTTCAATGCGCCACCGCCACTTGTATTGCGCCAATGCCTGGTTGTTTCGGATGCGCGAAGCGACGATTAAATACTCACTTTTTTTGCCTTTTTTCAACTTTACACAACTGACATAAACTTCCAAACCAAAGACTTCGACCTTTACCTTTCCGTGCAGTTTTACTCGCTCCGCCATATTCTTCCATCTCTTTTTGAAACTTATTCCACCCGCTAAATGATTTTCTTTCAACCGAATCAGAAAATCTATCTCCTCCTTGAGCAAAAACTCCAGCAACTGTCGGCTGCCAAATTCACGGTCGCCTAATATCTGATCAATCCGCTCTTTGCCAAACAGAGCGATAAACTGCTTGATAATTTCAATATGTTCCACAGCACTGGCATTGCCTTTTTGATTGACCACTTGCCACCTCACCGGTATCGCTACTTGTTGATAAACCACACTGAGCGTCAAAATGTTAATCCACACTGCGCCAAATTTCCACTCGGTGCGGTCAATCGCAAGTTTTACTTTACCTTTGATTTTCATCAATCCAAGATAATCAATTTTGACCTCACCTGCATTGCTTAAAAACCTTTGAATTTGCCGGTAAGTTGATGAAACTTCAACCTCGGTTTCAACTGCGACTGCCACTTTCGCTAAATTCGATGACCGAACTTGAATTAACGCCAAGACAAATCCAGCAATAAACTTGATTGCGTGGCGGCTTCCTTGTATCCTTTGTTTCAACGCTTTTTCTAAAGCGTCGGGAGTTTGTTTTTTTTGCTTTTCATACAATCAATTCTAACAAACTCCTTTTTACTGTCGTGTGCTTAGTTCTTATCTACTGATTTTTTCTTTCTCGTTCTGCTTCCTCTAATTGCTTTTGGAGTCTATTACAAGCATTCATTGCGGCATCATATTCCAAATTAGCAGTCTGAACTTGATTATTTGGACTGTCTCTAATTACACCTCCCCATTCATTAACTTCACACATAACAATCTGCCAGAGTCCGGTTTTTGTAGGATACTCTCGGCTGGAGAAATTTCCAGGCATTGGGTCAATTACCATTCTAAATTTTCTATTATCGCTCATATTGGTCTCTCCATTCATCAAATTTGTCTACGGTTTAGTTATGGATTTGTTCTGAACCTTAATCTGAATGACTGCTCGTTCAATGATTTGTTGGGTTGGTTGTCATGGAAGAAAAGAAAACTCCTTAATTTCCTTTGGGTAAAATTCTTCGCAAAATTCGTTGAAAATGTCAATTGCTCTTTCCTCAACTTCTGCCACAGAAGGACTCGTTCCAAGTGCTACTTCGAGTATCTTGGATTGCTCTGCCGAAAATCCTAAGTCTTGAGGTTTGCTATAAGTCAAACGTAGTGATTTATCGATGAAATCAGGATAATCTAAGCCAATATATCCGCCCAAAGCCGCCCAAACTGACACTGAAACAGTAGCTTTATCAACGGGCAATTTTAGTTTGCCGTGTTTCACAAGAAAATCGCTAAGGTCACCGTCGAATTTCGTTTTTGAGCGAGATTGCTCGATGACTAACTCCCCAATTGTTGGTGAATCAATAAAAGGTAAAACAAAATCTTCAGACATTTTTTCTGTTGCGGCGATGCCTTCGGTTTCGAGTCCTTCAGGCACTGCCAATACCCTAAAGAATGCCTCTCTTGAATCTTGACAAAGCACTCCAATAATACCGCATTGCTCAAATGCCATTGCCTCCAAAAACCATAAGGCATCGGTGGCAATAGAAGGTTTTGACCAGAAGCTAGTTTTTGTTCTGCTTTGAACAAACTTTTTTGCAATGAAATGTATCAATTTGGGGCGAGTATCAGTTGCCATATTTTTCTCACATTAAGGTCGAGATAACTTTCAAGGATTATTTTAGTTATTCTTTTCGCTGGCAATATTGAACGCCGTTTTTTTATCAAATTCATTACACCTTCCTTCTCAAGATAATGAGAGACATCTAAAATCGCAAATTTACTTGGCTTTAGCGGCTTTTTCAGCTTTTTTGTGCGACCACGTATCGCGTTCTTTGATGCGGGCGGCTTTACCACGCAAATCGCGCAAGTAGTAAAGTTTGGCGCGTCGGACTTTGCCGCGTCGGGTAACGTCAATGTGGTCAATGACCGTTGCATGAAGCGGAAAAATACGCTCAACGCCAACGCCGAAGCTCACTTTTCTAACGGTAACGGTTTCGCGGATGCCGCCGTGTTTGCGGGCGATGACAACGCCTTCAAAGGCTTGCAGACGTTCTTTGTTGCCTTCCTGTATCCGCACATGGACGCGAATGTTGTCGCCTGGCTGAAAGTTCGGAATACTATCTTTTATTTGTAAATTTTCAATACTATCTAATCGGTTCATAAATCAGTTATCAGTTATCAGTTATCAGTTATCAGTTTTATGTTGCCTGATAACTGTTGACAGTTGACTGTTTTCTCCTTCTAATAAATCTTTTCTAATCTTCTGCGTTTTCTCGAACGCTTTTTCTTTTCGCCATTTTTCGATTTCGGCGTGATTTCCGTTTAATAAAACTTCGGGAACGCGCATTCCGCGAAAATCTGCCGGTCTTGTATAATGCGGACAATCGAGCAAACCGTCGGAAAAAGAATCGTTTGCAGCAGACGTTTCGCTTCCCAAAGCATTCGGCAAAAGCCGTGTAATCGCATCAACTATAACAATCGCGGCAGGTTCGCCGCCTGACAGAACATAATCGCCGATGGAAATTTCGTCGGTTACGAGTGCTTCATTGACTCGTTCATCAACACCTTCGTAACGTCCACAAATCAAAACGATGTGCTTTGCTTCGTCAGCAAATTCCTTCGCTACTGCTTGTTTGAAAACACGACCTTGCGGCGAAAGCAAAATAACTCGTGTGCCGCTTTGGTAATTTTCGCGCTCACAAGTTCCGACTAAATTTTCAATTGCGTCAAAAATCGGTTGCGCTTGCAAAACCATTCCATCGCCGCCGCCGAAAGGTCTATCGTCAACCATTCGATTTTTGTCAGTTGTCAAGTCGCGCAAATCGTGAGTGTTTATTTCAACGATTCCGGCAAGTTTTGCCCGACGGATTATTCCAAAATCAAAGACCTCTGTAAAAAATTCTGGAAAGATTGTTAAAATGTCTATTGTCATTGGTCTTAGGTCTTGGGTTTTCGGTCTTGTGACCTAAGATCATCTATCTAAAACTCTAACAAACCTTCGGGCGCGTCAATTTTTATCAGTTTCTTTTCAATATCAACCTCAACGCAAATCGTTTCGGCAAAAGGAATTAGGTATTCTTTTTCCGCGCCTTTGACGACAAGGATTTCCGTGCCGCCCGTTCGCATCAACTCTTGGACTTTGCCGATTTTCTCGCCTTCGACGGTTTCGACTTCGCAATCTTCAAGTTCCCAATCGAAAAATTCGTCCGTTTCGAGTTCGACAGCTTCGGTTTCGGGAATACAGATTGCACAGTTTCGCCAACTTTCCGCCGCTTCAATCGAATCAATACCTTTGAATTTCAAGATAACGCGACCTTTTTGAAACCAAAATTTTTCGAGTTCTAATTCTGTCGTTTTAGCGTCCGTGCAAACCGCAAAAACTCTCGTTAAATTGTCAAATCTCTCAGGAAAATCAGTCAGCAAATCAGCCACAAGTTCGCCGCGCAAACCGCGTGTCTTGACCGTTTTTGCAATCGTTACCAGTTCCATAGAGTTCGCCTTAGTTTATTCGACTAAATCTAAAACGAAACGCTTGTTCTGTTTTTGTCCGGCGTAAAAAAGCAGACTGCGAATGGCTTTTATTGTGCGACCTTCGCGCCCGATAATTCTGCCCATATCGCCTTCACCAACACGCACTTTTAATACGGATGATTTTTCACTCGAAGTTTCCAAAACTTCGACGGCTTCTTTGTCGCTGACCAAAGCGGTTATAATTTTCTCGATAGCTTCTTTCATAAATATTGGAAAAACCGAAGATTTTCAATTTCGGCAGAACCCATTTTACGCACTCGCTTCCGAATCATTTTCGTCGGTTGTCGCTTCTTCGGCTACTGCTTCTTCCGTTGTTGCTACTTCTTCAACCGCAGTAGTTTCATCAGTTGCAGCTTCGGCACTTTCAGCTTCAGCCGCTGCTTCTTCGGCTTTCTTGGCTTCTTCAGCGACTCTTTCTTCTTCGGCTTTCTTAGCTTCCGCTTCGGCTTTGGCGGCGGCTTCGGCTTTTTGAGCTTCGGCTTTGGCAGTTTTCTCAGCTTCCGCTTTTTCTGCTCTTGCCTGCATTACTGCCGCTTTTTC
>JANOXW010000437.1:0-2428 GCA_031418635.1 Acidobacteriota bacterium | reverse complement strand
CATAACCGCCGCGTAAAACAAGTTTTTTATTGGGCAAAAATCCGCTATACGCAAAACCGATACGCGGTCCGAAATTATTTTTGACGTTATTAGCGAGATCGCGTCCGCCCGGCGCATTCTCTCCGGCAACATTTATTCTGCCCGTCGCCGGGTCAAAATTCGTTTGACGGTCAAACCGTTCAGTCGGTGCAGTAAAAACATCATAACGCAAACCTAAATTGAGCGTTAAATCATTGTTGACTTTCCAGTCATCTTGCACAAAGTAAGCAAGTTCCGCATTTTGAATAGTATACGGACCGCCCGGACTTCCGCGTGTCAAAAAACCGGGTTGATAGCCAAGCAGAAAATTAGCGACTGCCGAACCCGTATCATTAACTCCGATACCATTGTAATTGCCTGAAACGAACCCGCCTGCCGAAGTTCCGTATTGATAATTACCTTTTGTTCCACCGTTGCGTCCGCCGTCAAAGTTTGAATTGCGACGATTTCTCAAGTCAACGCCGGCTTTGAAAATTTGACTACCGCGCACAATAGTTACTGCATCAGCAAAATTGTAGTTATCGGATTGGAAGAAAAACGCTCCGCCATCGCCGACAAACTCTTGACTAAAATTCGGGTCAACGATTCCAAGTAAAATAATACCTTGGTCGGTGCTGGCATTATTGATATTGTTCGCACCCAAATTAGCCGAGATGTTCGGGTTGAAGCCTAATGAACCATTGATACCGGGATTATTAATACCGATTTCAACCCGCGTCCAGCCCACGCGTAAATCATTTATAATAGTTGAAGAAAAAGTATGTGTGTCGCCCAATGTAACACCACGAGAGTTGCCGAATTCATCACCGGCACCAAAACCGGAAGGCAAGTCGTTGTTAGTTGGCGAAGTTCCCGGATCAAAGTTATTTGTCCGAATACGCGAATTGCTTGACTTACTATATCGCCCAAAAATCGAGTTATTGCTGGCGATTTTGTGGTCAATCTTGACATCGTAGCTATCTACATTTGAACGCTCCGAACGATTACGCCGGAAATTGTTAGTCAATCCCGCTAAAGTCGGTAATGGATAGGCATTCAACAAATTTCTTCCGAATGTTGATAAAGCACCACACGAAGGGCAATTTGCCAGATTATTGCCCGGAATTGGAGTTCCGTTTGGTGCAAAAATTGTTCCTCTTGGCGCAACAATCGTTCCGCCGCCAGCAAGATTGAATGTTTGACAACTCGCCGCATTCAACGGATTTGCACAACCTCCTGGGTTCGGTAATACAGCTAGTAACTCGCCAAAATCGCCGGCTCGTTGTCGCACAGTTGGAACAGTTACAAAAGGAAACTCGGTGCCGCCAAATGCCGGTGTCGCATTGCGTTGTCCGGCAATTGAAACGAAAAAGAATGACCGATTGCGTCCGTCATAAAAATAAGGACCGCCTTCGTTAAATCCCGGCAAGAAAATTGGTCCGCCGACCGTTCCGCCATAATTATGCGTTACATAATTAGGATTTCTACCCCTGTTACTACCATTTTCATCAAACTGCGAACCTGCCGCGCTAAGAAAACGTCCTTGATAATTTTCAAAGACAGTTCCGTGAACAGCATTACCGCCTGATTTAAATGTCGTCGAAATAATCGCGCCACCACCGCGTCCTGATTCAGCTTGCGGAACGCTGGTTTCAATCTTAAACTCGGCAATCGCATCAGGATTCGGATAAATTGCAATTTGTCCGAATTGCGATTCATTATTATCTACACCATCAAGCGAAAAATTATTTTGAGTAACACGCGCACCATTGGCAGAAATAACCGACCCGCCGGATTCGCGGAAACGGGTTGATTCTGTCGAAGCACCAGGTCCGCCGTTGGCAAAACTACCTCCACCCAAAACACCGACTGATGATCCGGTTGGACGTGTTACACCGGGCGATAATGCGGCAAGAAGTGTAAAGTTGCGTTGCGGAATCGGCAGGTCAACTACTTCCCGACCGGTAATGACATCACCACGCACACTCGTTTCACTTTCAACCACCGGTGCGCCGTCGTTAGTAATGGTTACAACATTTTCACCGGCACCGGAAACTTCCGTAAAGGTTGCGTCAACCGGCACACGCGCATTGGTTTGCAGTGTTACCGATGCTAAAACCAGCGTTTTGAATCCGCTTGACTCGACCGTAACTTTATAATTGCCCGGATCTAAATTCGGGACGGCAAAATCTCCGCCGTCGCTACTTGTTGCCTCGCGGCTTTGACCGTCGGCATTGTTAGTTATTGTTATTTTGGCGTTCGGAACGACTGCGCCATTCGGGTCTTTGACTGTGCCGATAATGCTTCCCTTATTATTTTGAGCATTGGCGATATTACCCAATGCCAAAACACAAAGCATCAACGTCATACAAAAAAAGACCGATTTTTTTAGTGTTTTACTCATATTTTT
>JANOXW010000436.1:0-2664 GCA_031418635.1 Acidobacteriota bacterium | reverse complement strand
TCGGCATTTTCTTTTTTGAGCGCGTAAATGCAAGCCCGCGCCGCGCCGCCGTTGCCTAAAATGGCGACTTTTACATCTTTTAATTCGCCGTAAGTTGTTTTTAACGGTTCAATAAAACCTTCTGCGTCTGTGTTATAGCCGTGCAGTTTGCCATCAACGATTTTCACTGTGTTGACTGCGCCGATGGCTTTAGCGGTTTCGTCCAAATAATCAAGATGTTTGATAATGCTCTGTTTATGCGGAATTGTAACCGAAAAACCTTTGAAATTGAGTTCGATTTCGCGTGTTTCTTGCTTTACCATTCGGCGTAAAAATTCGTCTAAATCTTGCACTTGAAGCGGCACGAAAACAGAGTTTAAATTATGAAATTTGAAAGCCGCATTGTGAATAAAAGGCGACATCGAATATGATGTGTTTCCGCCGATAATGCCGTAAATCTCGGTTTGTTCGTCTAATTCTTTGACGCGATAAACTTCAATCAAATCTTTCGCCGAAACTTGTCCGGGCGCGGTTTCTTGTCCCGCATCAAGCGAAGCATAAGTCATAAAAGCACCGTGCGCCAAACCCAAAATCCGCGTCCATTTTCCGCTTTCGCCCATTGCGATTGGAATGATTTGTAAGAATGAAACAGATCGCTGTAAAGAGTAGTTTAACTTTCTCTCTAATTCCCCAATTTCTTTTAATTTGTTAGCTTTAAGTATTTCTTTTTCTAAATTCCACCTTTTGAGAAGTTCCCAAACCGCGATAGAATCGGTAATGTCAGAGGTTTGAAAGACAATTTTGATAATGTCGGCATCTGTCGCTTTTAGTCTTTCGTATATTTCAAAGTAATTATTCGGAACGCCTATAAAATCGTGGTAAGAACAAATTCTTTCATCCCAAAGCCAATACAATGAATCTTCAATGTTGTCTTCCTCACAATCAGCCCAGCCAATTTCGTAACCGCTGTTCCAAAAACAATCTTTTTCTTTTTGCGTGATTTCACGAAATCCGCCTTGTTCTTTTGGGCGATAAGTTGTTAAAAGAATCTTTTTGGATTTTACCTTGAGAATTTTTTTGTAAAGCGAATTCATAATATTTTTATCAAAAACATTAAATTCACTTTTACTCAAACAATCAAAACGAATCTCAATCACATCCGCTAAATCTTCAGCGCGTTTCATTTGTTCGATTAGTTCGTCGGCAGTTTCGGCACAGACAGAAATGCAGATTTTTCCGTTATTCATTGGCTTGATTATCTAATTTCAAAAATGCTGTCAAAGCCGAAACAAGCAGAGCAATGACACCGAAGGCGGCGCAGACAACAATCGCAGTTTTGCCGCTTTGTTTGACGGCGATTGCCGTTAATGCCCACGCGATTGCTAACGGATAAGCGAAAATCGCAAGTTTGAAACGGATTAAAATTCCCAAAATAGTTGCGCCGACAACTAAAATTGCACTTAAAATTATCGAAGTTGACTCCGTTGTGTTCACGCCGAGAAAAACCAGCGCGATTGAAAAATTTAGAATCGTCGCCACCGTAACCCAACCGAAATAAAGGCTGAACGGAATCCGCGCCAGCCAAGTTTCCGCCATTGAATCGCTTTTTCGCAGATTGACGTTGATTAAAACGAGCGTTGTCAGCAAAAAAAACATCACGGCAAGAGATGCCAAAATCGAATCGTAATGCCACAAATAAATCCAAAAACAATTTGCCGCGCAGTTGGCGATATAAACAGTGCGAATGCTTCTGAAACGCGAATTGTCGGTTTGTGAAGGCAACGCTTGATAAATACTGAACGCGATCAAACCCAAGTAAATCAAACTCCAAATCGCAAAAGCGTAACCCGACGGCGTAACAAATGTCGGATATTTGTCGGAAATGACTTCGGGGGTAACGCCGTTGATGTATCCGACACCAGCGAAGTAATTTACTACAAGCACGCCGACGGTGGCGATGATAACGAGAAATTGTTTGAAGCGTTGATTATTATTTGGCATAAAAAATTCGGACAAAATGAGTTATTACTTTGATAACAAACAAATTATAATCTGTTTGAGCAGAATTATGCCAAGTTTGTAAGAACGAAAAATTTGTGTTTCATAATATCGAAATTTATTGCTTTTCACGATTTCGTGTAAATTTTACGGAAAACGTAACACGGTAAATGTGAATCAAACTGAACGGAGTTTAGTTTTTGGCGAAAAAACTAACAAAAGCATTTATGGCATTGATATTGCAACTATAAAAAACGGCGCACATTTTATCTTTCCCCGCCGTGCCTGACAAAATTGAGGAAAGAGGAAAATCAGAAAATAATGAAAAATTTGAAACACATATTATTAGCAATCACACTCGTCGCCGGAATTTCGCTGACGGCTTCGGCGCAAAACAACGACAACAAAAACCGTCCGCCAAAAGAAAAGCCGCCGGTTGTTCCCGTCGAACCGAAAAAACCGAAAGAAGATAAACCAAAAGATAAAGGCAAAAAGCCGGAAATATATTTTTATCTTTCTGAAAATCGAATCGAGATAGATTTAACCTAACCTGAGTCCTGATTAGAAAATTATGTAATCTCCAAAAATTGAGTAGAATAATTTTAGAGAAAAAACCTACTTAAAAATAAGGAGATTACACAATGAGAAGTATAAAAGAACAGTTGATTTTAGTCTATTGTTTGGCGG
>JANOXW010000435.1:0-3133 GCA_031418635.1 Acidobacteriota bacterium | reverse complement strand
GAACAAAAGGAGTTATGCAAAGTTGCACTTACTTCTTGAATCCAAGTTAAAATAAAAATGTGAAAATTATGTTATTAAAATTGGCTTTTACGATGCTTTTTGGGCTGATCGTTTCGACGGTTTTTGCTCAAAACACAAATACTGCAACCACGCAACTTTACGCGCTGTTTGATGCCGAATGGGAATTGAATTTGCGCGACAATCCGACGTTTGCCTCATTTTTAGGCGATAAACGATATAACGACCATTGGGGTGATGTGAGTTTAACGGCGATTGAAAAACGTCATCAGCACCGCGTCGAAACGCTTGCCAAACTCAAACAAATAAGTCGCGCCGAACTTTCCGTATCCGATCAACTCAATTACGACCTTTTTCAGAAGGATTACGAAGAAGCCATTGAAGGCAATAAATTTAAGCAATATCTTTTGCCTTTAAATCAAGGCGGCGGCATTCAAACAGCTGACGAATTAGCGGCGTTGATGAGTTTTCAAACCGTTAAAGATTACGAAGATTGGATTGCACGGCTCAATGCTTTTCCCGTTTATATGGAGCAAACTTTGTCGTTGATGCGGGAAGGCAAAAAACAAAATGTGATGTGGGCAAAAGCCGTGATGGAAAGAATTCCCGCGCAAATTGACAAGCAATTAGTTGGCGATTCCGCGCAAAGTTCGTTTTACGCTCCATTTAAACAGTTTCCGAAAGATATTTCCGAAGTTGAACAAACGCGCTTAAAAAATCTGGCGAAAGAGGCGATTTCAGCAAAAATCATTCCTTCGTATAAAAAACTAAAAGTCTATTTTGAGAGCGAATATTTGTCTGCGTCATATCCAAAAGCGGGCATTTGGCAGATGCCGAACGGCAATGAATACTACAATTTTCTGGCGCGTTCCTACACAACGACGAATCTCACGCCGCAACAGATTCACGAGAAAGGTTTAGCGGAAGTTGCGCGAATCCGCGCCGAAATGGAAAAGATAAAAACAAACGTCGGTTTCAAAGGAACGCTGCAAGAATTTTTCCAATTTCTTCGCACGGACGAAAAGTTTTTCTATAAAACACCCGAAGAATTGCTCAACGCATATCGCGCTTTGACGCGAAGAATTGACCCCGAACTCGTCAAAGTTTTTCGCACACTGCCGCGCACACCTTACGGCGTGATTCCGATTCCCGACAAAATCGCGCCCGACACAACTACGGCTTATTACAACTCACCTGCCGCCGACGGTTCGCGCCCCGGTTATTATTACGTCAATTTGTATAAGCCTGAAGTTCGTCCAAAGTGGGAAATGATGGCTTTGAGTTTGCACGAATCCGTTCCCGGACATCATCTCCAAATCGCCCTCCAACAGGAACTCGGCGAAGTCCCGAACTTCCGCAAATTTGGCGGCTGCACGGCGTTTGTCGAAGGTTGGGGTTTGTATTCGGAAAGTTTAGGCGAGGAGATGGGATTATACAATGATCCGTATGATAAATTCGGACAATTGACTTACGAAATGTGGCGTGCCGTGCGGCTCGTGGTTGATACAGGAATTCATTTTTACAAATGGGACAGACAACGCGCAATTGATTATTTCAAAGCCAACGCCGCCAAAACCGACCAAGACATCGTGAACGAAATTGACCGCTACATCTCCGATCCGGGACAAGCTCTCGCCTACAAAATCGGCGAACTAAAAATAAAAGAACTCCGCGCCAAATCAAAAACCGAACTCGGCGACACATTCGACATCAAAGAGTTTCACGACATTGTTCTCCTTTCAGGCGCAGTTCCGCTTGATATTTTGGAACGCAACATTAATGAATGGATTGCCAAAAAGAAGATGATTTCCAAATAGAATAGATTTATTTGAAAGCCGGTATCTCATAAACTAAATTGTGGCAATGAAAAAGGAGCGATAATCGCTCCTTTTTTTTCTTTTTTGGTTTGATATAAACTTTTAGAAAGTAAATCTCAAACCTAATTGGATTAGTCTTCTTCCGAATTTTGAAGCACTAACAATATCAAAAGATGATATATCTGCTTCACCACCATTAACACGCAAATTCGCATGATTGAAGACGTTATCCGCGTCAATCCGAAGTTGCAAATTGGTTCTTTCGCTAAAGACAATTCTCTTTGACAAAGCCAAATTAACATTCCAACTGCCAGGTCCACGGAAAGCATTTCTTGCCGTCAAAGTATCAGGTAAGAAACCGTTTTCACCCGGGAAAAGATCGTTTGCGTTGGCAGGCGGCAATACAACCGAAGTTTGATTTGCTAAATTGATAAACAAAAATCTATTCGGGTCGCCGGTAGATGCGCCTTGTGAACCATTGAAACTAACCGATCCGGTCGGAATCAAGCGATAGCAAACCGAGACCGTATTCCCACCACAATCAAAAACCGTGAATGGTGATCCGCTTTGAACATTGACAAAACCGGAAAGTGTAAAGTCACCTAAAACTTTTCTAGCAACACCTTCCGAGAAGTATTTCTTAGTGGGTATGTCCCAAACAAAGCTGGTAACAAAACGATGTCTGACATCGGCATCGGCAAAACCATAATCCAATGCCGGGTTGAACGGGTCTAAAAACCCAAGATTAAAGGCATTTCCGGTTTCGCTAAATGTCGAACTCAAATTATCTCTGGAAACGGAATTAGTGTAGCGCGAAGCCAGTGTTAACCCGGAACCAAAGAGGTTTCCGCTTTCAAGCGAAAAAGTAACACCTTGATAACTGGAATAACCGTCATTACCACGATAATTGATGTTACCATATTGACAGTTCAAGCGGTTGGAGTCAGCTAACCCGGCACAGCCGGTTGAATTACTTCCTAACAAGGCTCGTCCGCTACCATTACGATTGATGTTTGCAATCGAATACAGTTTTTTACCGGTCGTTCCCGAAAAAGTCGCCGAAGCGGTCAATTGACCAAATCTACGTTCGAAAGCTACGCTATACTGATGAGCATAAGAATTGACAATATTCGGATCAACTGCTCGCAAAGTAACTCTTGGCAGGGTAATTGTTCCAACATTTCCGGCTAATGGACCGGCATTATTAAGGGTAATCGGAATCGGCGTGCCACCGAGGTCAGCTGATGTTATTCCAATTACGCCGTAATTGGGTGGATTTTGAATAACATTAAAAGTTA
>JANOXW010000434.1:0-3431 GCA_031418635.1 Acidobacteriota bacterium | reverse complement strand
TGTCAGGCGCAGCAGGTTTTGCCTGAACTTTTGGCGCGGATTGTTTTATCGCGCCTACAATCATTTTTCGCCAATGTTGTAGTTCGGGACTTTTTGCAAACTCGGTCAATAATTTCAAGCGCGGCGTGATATACGGAGTCGAAGTAGTCGTTAATTCGGAGAGTTTTGAATAACCGCCGTCGTCCGCCGCTTGTTGTTCCAGCCACGCTTCGATATTGATTTGGCGATAGATAAACGAAGATTTGAGCGTCCACGAAAGCAACACGCGGCGAGCAATTTCTTCTTCGCCGACGACTAGCAAACCGGCGCGGTCAGCGGTAATTTCGGCTTGTCGCGCCCAAGCCAAAAGCGGAACTTCGATTGCTCCGCTAATCAAAGCCGTCGGGCTTAAAATAGCATTAAAAATACCGCCCGCCATAAAACCTTTCGCCGGACCTTGTTCGCCCAAGAAAAATCTTATAACCGTTTTCCAAAGAGCGTGTCCGGCGCGGCAATGTCCCATCTCGCGGGCTAATAAAAACAACATATCGGCACCCTGAAAATTTCCCGCCAAAGCCGAACCGATAACGACGAATGAATCCGTATCACTGCCAAACGTCAGACAATCCCAAGACCTTTCGCCGGAAAGATAAACGTCCGGCATATTCGACATTCCCAAAATTCGCGCCGCCCGAACAGCTTGTCCGTAAATGTGCGGCAGCTGTTTTTCGCCTAATAGAACACCATTGAAAGTTGATTCTATCCAACGTCGCCCGACTTTTTCCGACACGGCTTTCGCCGCCGCATTAAGCGGTCTCATCGAACGCAAAGCCGCCATCGCCTTACCGTCCGCCGCCCATTCAAAAGCCGTCGAATCCACTCTGTAACCCGGCATGAGTGGTCTCAGCCACCGACATTCTTTACAAATTATTGTTTTTTCATTCAGCCCTTGCCCATTTCCGCCGCAAGTATAGCAACTCAACGCTTGAATTACCTGAACAGGCGGTTGCTGAACATATTGCGCCGGCGGAGTTTGTTGCTGAACATATTGAACCGGCGGAATCGGTTGCAGATTTTGATTTGGCGGCTGATTGACCGGAAATTGATTCGGTTGAGGATTATTTGGCGGCGGTGGCGGCTGATTGGGTTGCGTCGGCTGATTATTTAACGATGTTCCGCAGAAAATACAAAACTTGGAGTTGGACACCGGTTGCTGATGTCCGTTGCGGCAAATTACAGGCGTGTTATTTTGTTCCGGCATAGTTAAAAAAGTCTAATAATTATACGGATCGGATGCCGCGGCGACGGATAATAGTAACCATAGTATAAGCCCGATGCCCTGTAAGACAGTTATAGCAATTCCGCCCCACAAACCGATTTGCGCGAATGTCATTCCAGCCGCCGAAGATTGCCCTTTTTTAATCGCGTCAATCTCCATCCAACCGACAATTGCCGCCGGAATACTCGTAAATGGACCACAACAAAAAAATCCGGCGATGACTAAAACCAAAGCGGCAGTAGCGCGTTGGCTTGTGCCGCCCGATGTTGGCGGCGGTGGCGCAAAATTTTGTCCGGCAGGCTGTCCGCCGAAATTCGGTTGATTAAATGGTTGCTGAGGAGTTTGTCCGCCGACATTTTGGGCGCGGGCAAGCGGCGTGGCACAATTAAGACAAAATGCTGCTTCGGCAGGATTCGGCTGGTTACAATTTTGACAAAACTTATCCATATTATTCTAAAACTTTGACTACAGCGTATATTTTTTTAACCGGCAGACATAATATTCTCAAATCCGCACAAAATCTTCTACTTATTAAAGCGTAAAAAGTTACAAAAGTAGGTCAACTTTTTCTCAAATTTAAATAAACATTGTCATTTTGACAATGGCGCAGACTAAGAAACAGATTAAATTTACTCGATAACGGCTAAAACATCGCCGGCGTTGACGGTTGCGCCTTCGGCAAAGCGAATTTCTTTGACAATTCCGTCTTTGGGCGACTTCATTTCGTTTTGCATCTTCATCGCTTCGACGACCAACACGCCGTCGCCTTGTTTTATTGCCGCGCCTTCTGTAACCAACACGCGCACGAGTTTGCCGGGCATCGCGGTTTTTATTTCCGCCACGCCGTCGGCTTGTCCGATGGCATTGCTTTTACCGCGCAGACGTTTCGGGTCAATGATTTGTATATCAAAACTGTGATTTCCGACATTGACTGCAAACGGTTCGGCAGTGTTTTGGCGTGGTGAAACGAAGATTTGAAAAATCTTGCCGTCGTGTTTAAAAAGATAAACATTCGGCTCCGGTTGCGAGGCTTCGAGTTCGTATTTGCGTCCGTCAATGTCGGCAAAAACTTTATCATCAATGCGCTTTATTGCGATTTCGTGCGTTTTGTCGTTGGTTTCGGCGATTAGTTTCATAGAATTTGAAACTTTAGATTAGCATAAATTAGAACGGATGAAAATTATACGGATTACTGCTAGAAAATGTGCATTCTGCGGAAACACGCACGAAGCAAC
Organism: Acidobacteriota bacterium; assembly: GCA_031418635.1. GTDB lineage: Bacteria > Acidobacteriota > Blastocatellia > Pyrinomonadales > Pyrinomonadaceae. The sequence continues at coordinate 938 of JANOXW010000434.1, read as the reverse complement.
TGTGCCTCTCTGCGCCCCTTACTCCGTGCGGGCTTCTGCATTATGTTACAAAGTTTTGCATATTTACTATTTGAGGTGCCATTTTAGCCGGCTCGATAACGAGTTGTTGGACAGCCGAAAGTAGCACGTCAGAGTGCGGCTTGGTGATAAAAAGATCACCACCGGCGGCGAGTCCTTCGGCTTTGTCAATCTCGCGGGCATTGCCCGAATAGAAAAAAATCGGCATATCGGGAGCAAACTCACGCAATTGACGACATAACTCCAATCCGCTTTCGACGGAAAATTGCGTGTCTAAGATATACAAGTCAAAGTCTTCGGCGTGCGCTAACTGCCACGCTTCCTCCACCGTGTTAGCTGATTTGACTTCAATGTCCGAAAACCCGAACAAGGTTTCCAACATCAGGCAAGCATCTTCATTATCTTCGGCGTATAGTACACTAAATTGTTTTTTCATATTTTTGTCCTCAATTAGGTATTGACGATGGACAACCAAGCTTATTCCCTTGCAGATTAGCTGTCCATCGCCAGTTCCCTTCCCCTTGCTCGTTCTATATCTATGCCCCATTCACAGATATTTGATTGACTAAAGTATGTATTTAACCAATCGCCGCCGCGCAATCAACGAAATTAGGAGTTTTTCATCAAATTGAATTTTGTCAGCAGATTTGGCGTATCGCCAAATGTCAATAAAAATTTCTTGCGTCCCCGCTTCCGCTTCTTCGGGCGAATTGGTGAATTTACACGCCAACGCCCAAATAAAATTACCGTAAGTATTCAGACAATCTTCCACGGCGGTCTTGTCCTTTTTTGCAAGCCTTGGCAGTATTGTCAAAGCATTTGCTCGCTGAATTGTTCTAGTCGCTACCTCCGGTCATTGTTTTCACCTTTATAAATCTCTGTATTTCTTGTGCCGCCAACGCCATACCACCCCCAACGGA
>JANOXW010000433.1:0-1856 GCA_031418635.1 Acidobacteriota bacterium | reverse complement strand
ACGAAGCGAATGATTTATTGCCGTTGGTGCGCCCGAAACTTGAAAGATTACAGGCGCATTACGGTAAGATTGAATTTTTGCGTGAATCGGCAAAACTTGCGGCAAGTGCGGCGCAAAACGGCGGCGGCGGAATGGAAAGCGGTTCGCATTATGTCAAATCTCTATACGAAGTCGGCAAATTAACTACCGAATTTCACGAACTCGGTATTCAACTCAAAGATTATTCACGCGGTTTGATTGACTTTCCAACAATGCGCGGCGGTCAGATGGTTTTGCTCTGCTGGCAACTCGGTGAAGGTGATGAAATCGAATGGTGGCACGAACTCGAAGCCGGTTTTATCGGACGACAACGGCTTTAATTTTGGATTTTGGGTTTAACTTTGGCTTCTGCTTTTCTATTGAAGAGAAATATATTTGGAATTCATCCAACCTTCCATTTCGGCTTCCATCCAACCAAAACTTCCATTTCTTTCCCAATTATTACCGTTTCCCATTCCGGTTTTTCGGTCGTAACCATTTTCCAAAACTTTGACTCTATACCAAGTAACATATTCGCCGTCATCAGCATAAAAAGATTCGACTTCCAAAATTTGCACTCTTGCGCCCTCGTAATGCGTTCCCCAAATCTCCGAATACTTTCCCGATGAGCCTCGAATATTGAGATTTGTTGTTAAACGTCCTGTGCGCCCGGTGAGCGGCGATGAGGAATTGGACATTGTATTCGACATTTTTGTGTTATCCATCTTGGAAGAATTTGAAGTATTCATTGTTGAAGAATTTGTCCGCATCGAATTATTTGATGTTTTTCCGTTATTTGAATAGCTTGCCGAACTATTACTCGTCGGCGTTGGCTTACTTGAATTTAAAGCAATCAGCCCGACAACGATGAAAAGACCAACTGTGACCAAAATTATTAACAATGATATTTTTGAATCCGCCGGCGAATTTTTCGGCGGATAGCCGGATACAACGGGCTGTTCGGCGGAAAAAGTATTTGTTTGATTAACGGGAATCGGCGGCATTGTTGGCGGAAAAATCGGGCTGGCGACGGTTTCCGTTTCTGTCTGCGGAACGGTTTTTAAGGCTTGTCCACAGTTGACACAAAACGTGCTGTCGGCATCGTTTCCCGTGCCGCAATTGGGGCAAATTGAACCGAGTAGTTGAGTTTTCGGAACAGCAGTGCCTGCCGCTACGCCTGCACCGAGAGAGTTAATTTGCGCTCCGCAGTTGCCGCACACGGCGCGTTCTGCTTTGCCCCAATGTCCGCAATTCGAGCATTGCGTCGAAGCCGTTGGATTGTCAAATTTCATCGCCGCTTCGATGGTTGGGAGTGATTCGACTTTTTTCGGCTGAATGAGAATCGCCTTCTGACAAAATGGACAATTTTGGCGATTTGTCAACAACGCGCCTTCGATGTCGGTGCAATCGTGCTGATAAATTTCCGCTCCGACAAAAGATTTTTGACAGCCCGCGCAATTCGGTTCACTACCGTTTTTCGCGCTGATCCCGAAAATTTTGCCCTTTGTTTCTTCGTCCGAATCGTAAGCAATAATTTTACACGCATCGCACAAAAACCGGTTCACCGTTGCACGTTCGCAATGCGGACAAGCATTTTTGGCTTTGCCGCCTGTTCCAAATTGACTTAGTGAAAATATCTGACAATCACAGCAATATTCCCAAAATTCGCTTTTGGGGAAATCGTTTGAAAGTGCGTGTTCGCGGATTTCGCAAACAATCTGAGGCTTTTCGTCAACCTCGAAAATGCTTTGATGTTGCGGACAATAAATTTTAATTTGTCGGTTAAGATTTTCGTCCATTTTTTTTCTTAATCTCCAATTTATTTGATAATGGGTCAA
>JANOXW010000432.1:0-3255 GCA_031418635.1 Acidobacteriota bacterium | reverse complement strand
CTTTGTAGCCTTTTGAATTTATCGTCGTGCCGAATTTTTCGCCCAAAATCTGCGCCACACGCGAAACAACCTCGATCGGTTCGCCCGAATCGGGACGAATCACAATCGTCGCGCCCGAATCAATCACTTCTTGTTTTAACTGTTCGCCCCAGATTTTTTCGACCGCTTCGTAAATATTCCAAGAATCCGAAACTATTGCAACTAAAGAATTTGGCTTGGCAAATTGGCGAAGCATATTGCGATACGCTTCAATTTCGTTTTCGCGTCCCCAACTCGTAATCGTCGAATGCTCCGCCGCCGGAATTGAAAATCCCGCCATTTCGCAGTTGTAAAATTTGCGATGCAGAAGCAACGAAGCCATCGTGTCCGTTCCAAGAAAATTGACGAGATGCGCCGCGCCGCCGATTGCCGCCGTTTCTTGCGAAGAAACGCCGCGTGCGCCAAAATCGTGAACCTTAAAGGCAATTTCCGCATCGGCATCATCGGCAGTTTCTTGTAAAAACTTATAAACGTCCTTTTTGATTTGAAACGATTGTGTCGAAACCGTGATTGCATACCAAATCCGCATCAGTTGAGATTCAAACCAACTGCCAAGCCACGCAAATTCGTCGTCAATCGTTTCCACCGTCATCAAAACATTATGCAGCGGCACAACCGAACCTTCCGCCACCGCACGAATTCGCAAAGGCAATTTGCCGCCGTGTTTTTTAATCAAATTCGTCCAACCGTCATAATTAAACGGCAAACCGTGCGCTGTAATTACTTCTCTCGCTTCCTCAACCATTTCCTGCGTAAAAGGCGCGAGAAAATAATTTTTCAGTAAATATTGCAAACCGAAAAATACCGTTTCACTCCAATCTCTATCGCTTCCACGCGATTCGAGATAGAAAAACGCCCGCGTCGTATTCGGCGGGTATTGCAAAAAATGACTAGCCTTGTAGCTGTCCGTGTCAATTATTCTGTTAATTTCAAACATATTTTTATTCTCCTTTTCGGTTTTCTACCCGAAAACCTAATTTTTATTTCGTTATTTTGTTTTAGCGATAAAATCAACGACAACTTGCGCTAATTCTTCGCCTTTATCTTCCTGCAAAAAATGTCCCGCGTCTTTAATGATCGTATGATTTTGACCTTTTGCACCAGGAATTAACTTCTGTAAAATTTCGTCTGCGCCGCGTGTAATCGGGTCGCCGTCGCTGAACGCGGTCAGAAAAGGTTTTTCCCAATTCCGCAACACTTCCCACGCTTTTCGATTCGCTTCCGAAGCCGGATTGTCGGGCGTAATCGGCACTAGCGTCGGAAAAACTCGCGCCGCAACTTTATAAGTTTTGTCAGGAAAAGGTGCGTTGTAAGCGTCAACAATTTCCTTAGAAAGTTTCGTCTGACAACCCATTTTGACAAATTTTCCGACAGGAAAAATCGGCGATGCTTGCGAAACTGCCAACCAAAGTTTGAAAGCCTTCGGAACTTTTTCGTCGCCCGTCGGCAGAAATGTATTTGCCGCGACGATGCGCGAAAATCTGTCGCTCATTTCCGCCGCGACACGCAAACCAATCAATCCGCCCCAATCTTGACAAACGAGCGTGATGTTTCGTAAATCGAGATTTTCAATCAACGTCCTTATGCTTTCAACGTGCATCGCGTAAGTATATTTTTCGGCTTCGGTAAATTTGTCCGATTTGCCGAAACCAATTAAATCGGGCGCGATTACACGATGTCCGGCATCGGTGACAATCGGAATCATTTTGCGATACAAAAAACTCCACGAAGGCTCACCGTGCAACATCAAAACCATTTCTTTCGCTTGCGGTTTGCCTTCGTCAACAAAATGAATCCGCGCCTCGCCAAAATCTGTGTAATTTGGCGCAAACGGATAATCCGGCAAATTCTCAAATCTTTCTTCAGGTGTTCTTAAAATCATATTTTATTCTCCATTTTCATTAAATTCCCAAGAAAAAACGCACAATGTGGATGTGATCTTCAAAGAATTCATCTTCCTTTTCGCCCAAAGCCGAAAGCGGAAGCCAAAAGGCTTTTTTTGCATCGTCGCCGCCTTTTACTTTGGGCAAACCGTCTTTCAAACTCGGTTCGAGTTCGATGTAATAGGCAAATGTAACGGTTCGCCCGCGTTGGCTTCTTTCGGGATAATCAAAAACGTGCGACGATTTGATGCTTCCGCGCAAAACGGGCGCAGGGACTTTTATTTGTGTTTCTTCTTTTAACTCTTTGATGGCTGAATCTTCGAGCGTCATATTTTCCGCCAAAAATCCGCCCGGAAGCGCGAGCAAACCTTTGCCCGGCTGAAATCCACGCCGAATTACCAAAATATGACCGCTTTGCACAACGACAATATCTGTTGTCAGAAACACGGGTTTATAAGGAACGCCGACAAACCGCGTGTCTTCGCGGTATTTCTGGATATATTCAAATTCGCTTTTCAAATTCGGATAAAATTCCGTTGTTTTGAAAATCTCTAAATACTGTTGAACGGTTTTAGGAACGAGTTCGCGCCAATCTTCATCGTCGGCAAAATATTTTTCACGAATTTGCGTGGCATTAAGGCTTAAAAGTTTTTTGTCGGCGCAGTAAAATTCTTCAAATTGCCATTGCGGAAAAAGGTTCAAATAATACGAACTTTTATCTTTGAAAAATCCGACGATGGCGATTTTTTCGTGTTCTTTTTCGTCGTCTTCGACAATTTGATTGACGATATTTTGAACTTCTGCCGTCCAAACGTGGTCGTTATACGGATAATCGCGGACAGCGCGAAAAATCAGTCGCTTCTCGTCATTCGGAAAACAAGCGCGGACAATCTCCTCGCGCATCGCGGGCGTGAACGGATTTTTCACGTCGGGCGCACTTCGTGCCGAGCCAAGTATAATTATGACTTTCTCAGATAAACTTAATGCGTGTTGGATTAAATCTTGGTGTGCTAAATGGAATGGCTGAAATCGTCCGATGACGATTGCGTAATCATATTTTTTCATCTGTCTAACACTCTCCGTGTTCTAAATTTTCGCCTCGCTTCTTGCGTGACTACTTTCTCAACATAAACCTTTACGATTTTTTTTGCAAATCAGTTCAAAGAATATTTTGTTTGGCTATGTGTATAACTGAAGCCTGTGCGTAATTCATTTTGTAAAATCTCTCAGCGTTCTTGGCGTAACCTTTGGCGTTCTTTGCGTTACAAAAACATAGTAGCGCAAAGTAGCGCAAAGGGTTACGCAAAGAACGCTGAGAAAAAAAGTTTTATCT
>JANOXW010000431.1:0-3730 GCA_031418635.1 Acidobacteriota bacterium | reverse complement strand
ATAAAAAGTCGCTCGATTAGGATTAGCCGGTTCATCGCGCCAGACAGCAAAATCGGACGTGCCGTCGCCATCGAAATCGGCAGGAGTCGCAATATCACTGGCTAAACCCCATTGAAAGGAAGAAAAGTTAGTCGAACCATTGATGGCAATCCACCAATTGAGAAGCGAATTATTATTTCTGGTAATAACATAATCACTCCGCCCATCCCCATTGAAATCGACATTCGCACTATTGCCATTACCGGCGACATTTTTACTAACTTGGATGTCAGCATCATTTTTAGTATTTATAAGTCCAGTATCTGACCAATTTTGGTTAGAAGTCGGTGTTTGTGTAGTGTCATTAGCTTGAGCGTTGACACTGTTGTTTCCAAGATTGGCTAAACCAATTGCCAAAAACAGAGTTAAAACCAAGATGGTTAATTTTTTACAAATCTTTAAAGTCATTATCATCTTCTCCTCTTACAATTGTTATTGATTTGCATATTGGACGGGGCGTAAATTATTAATCTTCGCTTTTTAACGTGGGAAATATGCAATTAAATATTAGATTCAGATTATAACACAAAACAAATTTTTTGTTATAATCTGAATTCAAAGCGAGGTGTTTAAGATGCGATTAAAAATGTTTTTTTTATGGCTGGTGTTGAGTCTTACAATTTCCGCGACTTTTTACGCCCAGGACAAAAAGAACGAAGACGACGAAATTTTGCGAATTGACACGCAACTTGTTGATATTCCGATTGTTGTGATGGATAAAAACGGCAAGCCTTTGCTCAATCTGAAGCAGAGTAATTTTGTCATTTATGAAGACGGCAAGGCGCAAGAGATTTCTAACTTTTCAACTACTTCCGCGCCGTTTGAGGTCGCGCTTTTGCTTGATACTTCGGGTTCAACGCGCTCCGATTTGGAACTTATTCAACGCGCCGCCGCTAATTTTATCGCGTCCTTGCGTCCCGGTGATCGGGTTTCGATTATTGCTTTTAAAAGCGACAAACGGGACGAAAAATCGGTTGCTATCAGCGAAGTTTTGACACCTTTGACCGATGACCGTAATAAATTAAAAGATGTTCTTGCCCAAGTTAAAACCAGCAATGGAACGCCTTATTACGACGGACTTTTACGAGCCGTCGAAAAAGTTTTTAACGGAAAACCAAAAGATGAAGTTCGTGGCAGACGCGCCCTCGTCGCGTTGACCGATGGCGTTGATTCGACGAGTGCGGCAAGTTTTGATGAAGTCCGCGAAAACATTGAACAAGCCGGCATTATTTCATATTTTATTCAGGTCAACACCCGCGAGTTTTTTGAGGAAAATCTGTTAGGCGATTGTGAAGGCGCACTGCGTTTTTCCGCCGCCCAAATCAGACGGTATTACCGCACATTTTACCCGAAATCAAAAATCGAAAAAATCTCCGCGTTTTGCCAACTCGGTGATTTTGAACGCCTCGACATCAGCAAAAGACTCTATGAATTAGCCGATAAGGAAATGCAGGATTTGGCAAAAATGTCGGGTGGAAAGGTTTTTCCGGTGGACGATTTAAGCGAAGCGCAAAACGCTTTCAAAAAAGTCGCCGACGAAATCGGGACAAAATACAGTATCGGCTATTATCCGGCTAACGAAAAACGCGACGGCAGTTACCGTAAAATAAAAATCGAACTCAAAGGCATTCCCGCCGGAGCGCAAATCAGGGCGCGTGAAGGTTATACCGCGCCAACCAATTAACGGATAAATTCGATTTGGCAAATATTCAAACTCGCCCAATTTCTATCGGCAGTTACGGCAGTTGCATTTTCCAACATCGCCAAAGCTACGCAACATCTGTCGCCCAAAGATAAACCGAGATGCCTTGTCAGAGGTCGCAGTTCGGCAGATTTTGCGGCTTGTTTCGTATCGAATTCGACGACTTTCAACCCGAGTTTAAGAAAGTCTTCTAAAGCTGCGTCCAACGAGATACCTTTTTCAACCATTTTGGTCAAAACTTCGGCGACATTCACACTACTGATAATCGAATTGGAAAGTAATGGCTCAACTTTTTCAGCTCCTTTTTCCACATTGAAAACCGCCAACACAGCCGAAGCGTCTAAAACCGATAAATCATTCATTAGCAGCTTCCTCACGGCGGTCGTTTATTAATTCATCAACCAGCGAAACACCTTCAGGAACATGCTTGCGAACCAATGCTTGAATTCTTCGCAACGCTTCCTTTTGAGTCGTGATTTGAAGCGAATTGTCTTTGATACTCAAAGTTACATTTTCGCCGATTTCGATGCCGAGAATTTGGCGTAACTTCGCCGGAATAACGATTCTTCCGCCTTCGGCAATTTTGGTTCTGACAGTTAATTCTTCATGATTTTGCATATATATATTTACCTTAATGTCGGCTTTTGCCATTTTAACAAAAAATGACATAAACTAAAAATGTGATGAAAAACAAATTTAATCGAATAGTTTTAATGGTTTTGGACAGTGCGGGAATTGGCGAAATGCCCGACGCGGCAGATTGGGGCGACGCTGGAAGCGACACGCTTGGACATATTTTGGAATCGCGCAAAGTGAATTTGCCGAATTTGCAAAAACTCGGATTGGGAAATATTCGTCCGCTTCAAGATTTGCCGAAACTCGAAAATCCGATTGGCAATTATGGAAAATGCACTTTGAAATCAAACGGCAAAGACACGACGACCGGACATTGGGAAATGGCAGGCATCATATTAACAAAGGCTTTCCCGACTTTTCCACAGGGTTTTCCACAGCGCATTATTGATGAATTTACAGCCAAAGCGCGTGTTCCGGGCGTTCTCGCCAATGTTCCCGCAAGCGGCACGCTCATTATCAAAGAATTTGGCGAGGAACACATAAAAACCGGAAAGCCGATTATTTATACATCTGCCGATTCGGTCTTTCAAATTGCCGCGCACGAAGAAATTATTCCGCTTGAAAGACTTTACGAAATCTGCCACATTGCCCGCGCAATTCTCGACGGCAAAGATAAAGTCGGGCGCGTCATTGCGCGACCTTTTTTAGGCACGAATGCCGAAGATTTCAAACGCACTGAAAACCGCCACGATTACGCTGTTCCGCCACCGCCCGATAATCTTTTGCCGCTTCTCAAAGATAACGGTTTTGATGTCGTTTGCATCGGCAAAATTGCTTCAATTTACGATTCGATGGGCGTTACGCAAGACTTGACTGCAAAGAACAACGACCAAACAATTGAACAAACAATCAATGCGCTGAACGCCGAATCACGCGGTTTAATTTTCTCGAATCTGGTTGATTTCGATATGCTTTACGGACACCGCCGCGACGTTGAAGGTTACGCCGCCGCCTTAGAAGTTTTTGATAAAAGATTGCCCGCCATTTTCGCCGCAATGAACGACGATGACTTGCTAATTTTAACCGCCGATCACGGCAATGACCCGACTAAAGAAGGTTCAGATCACACCCGCGAATACGCGCCTCTGCTCGTCTATGGCAAATCTGCCAAACAATCCGTAAATCTGGGAACTCGCCAAAGTTTATCTGACATTGGTCAAACAATTGCGGAAAATTTTGGCATTGAATTAAAAGACGGTGTGAGTTTTTTGAGTGAGATTTAAATTACAGAGTATTTAACTTATTACCGGAACTCTTTTTCAATCGGAATGACGTGAACCGCCACGTCTTTTACTTCCTTCAAAAAGCGGTTGATAATCGAACCTTTCCAAAAAATCTGCCAACGTGAACGCG